>JAUVKO010000128.1 GCA_030596225.1 Fidelibacterota bacterium | reverse complement strand
ATACGAGTTCTTGAATAAAGTGAAGAACCTGGTTCATTAAAGGCAATATGACCATCAGGTCCGATTCCACCAAGGAACAGTTTGATTCCTCCATAGGATTTGATCTTTTTCTCAAAGGCATCGCATTCAGCTTGCAGATCTTTAGCATTACCGTTCAGAATATTTATGTTACCCTCAGGGATTCCAATATGATTGAACAGATTTTGGCGCATGAAAGAATGATAACTTTCCGGGTGGCCTTCCTGAATATGCACATATTCGTCCATATTAAAAGTAATGACATTCTCAAAAGACACCTTGCCGGCTTTCACTAAACGCACGATCTCCTTGTAGGTACCAACAGGTGAAGACCCGGTAGGCAACCCCAAAACATATGGATTATCCTTGGTAGGTCCAAAGTCATTAATACTCTTGGCGATATAGTGGGCGGTCCACTTGCTTAAACGATCATAATTGGATTGGATAATAAGTCTCATAATTTTCTCCAGTTTAATATTTATTCAGGATGTTAAGGCTTTGGTCCAAATCGCTGTGGATCTGTTGTCTCATCTCATCCAGTTGTTGCTTAAAGGTGTTGGTTTCGAAATCACCACGCACGGCATCAAAATCCTGATCCTGATAACCGTCAATACCAAAACCGATACGAACATTACCCTCGAATTCCTTGGCAGCATCCATTTCCACCATATTCAGTAGTTTTATTGAGGATATTTTCCACTTTTCAAGGACAGCCCGTAGATCATCAACGCTGATCTTTGAGGCGTCGAATCCAAAGACGGCAGGTAGAGTTTGAAGCACCCAGCTCCATTCGTCAGTTGTATAGTTGCTGTGGATTTTCTCAAATTCTGCCTGGAGGGTGGTCATATCTAATATTTGTCCAGCTTTAATAGCCTCTAGGAGAGTATCTACCCTGGGCTTAGAGCAGAGCAAGCCGGAAATATCCACCCAGGGCTCATGACCATCAGTGCTTTCTGGCTTTGATGCCCAAAAACTTTCAAAATTGGTATATGCTTCATTTGCCAGTCGGGCTACCAGAACATCGCCGAAGTATTTTTCCAACGCCATGCGATAATAGCGACTACAGGTTTTTAATAGTAAACGCTTAATCAGAATTCCCTGATGACTCACATATTCCTGACTTCTTTCAGCACTAGCATAGAGTTCAAGTAAAGTCGCCTGTCCTTTGATCATTTTTTGACCAGTGTAAGGAGACAAAACATTGAAGATGATCTGATCCAGTTTGTCGATATTGGTGCGTTGATCACGAGTTGGCCATTTTAATCCATCCCGCATGGTGCCGACAGTAAAGAAATTCATTCCAGGGACAAGTGTGGATTTACCACCATCCTCATTAACGTAGGAAAATGGAAAATCAGAAGTGTCAAAATTCGCGTAATGTTTACCCACAATGGCGGAAAAAGCTCCGACCCGGGAGGGCCACATAAGGTAAGATGAAGAACCGGTTTTACAGCCGCGCTCCAGAATTCCCTGATGCAATGGTCCCAGCTTATACATGTGATTGGACTGGTTGGTGCCACTGCCGGCATTGAAAAATGAGAACATCCCGGCAATCAACAGAGTGGAACGGTGATGGGTGACTGTGTAGGGACCACCGAAAATGGAACATACCTCTGAATGAAAGCCTTCCGAATTAGAAAAGAGAACCGTGTTTTCAGCAGAAAACTGTTTGCCGATCTTGGAGCCCTCACCAATTAAAGAGCCATGTAAAATAGCTCCATCAGAAATATGAGCTCCTTTCTGGATGATAAAATCTTTTGCAATGACGCCATCTCCAACAAAAGTGGAAGCATCCAATGCAGAAGCAATAGACCCTTCTTTCAGGTTTTGGACACCACGTAAAACCGCACCCTTGCCAACTTTTACATTGATAATATTCTGGCAATGAAAAATGATGGTTCCTTCACCTATGGTGGCTCGGTCTGAGCGAACGCTGGTGGCATAATTCTCTGCAATTGTATTCAGTGCTTTGACCAGGGCTGTATCATGTCGATATAAGGTTGTAAGATAAGCGGTTTGAGCACTGGTCACCTCAGTGATCTTTAATTCTCGACCACCACCTTCATTCAAAACTTCAATACTGTGTCCATTTCCAAAAGAGGTCTCTCCCTGACAGACAATTGAGCCAACATTCTCTATCAGAACATTATTCTCAATATTCAGATTTGAGAGCCAACCATTAATATTGGAAATATGGCAGTTATCACCAATGGTGACATTGTGGAGGTTTGCATCAAAGATACCGGCATATCGACGAATACCGTCCTTAGGAATGAAATGTCCATCCAAACGACCGATCCGAACCTCTCCGCGAAAGATCGTTCCGGCGATACGGGTGGGGTCAAAACCTTTTGAGACTACAATTTTGGACCAATGTCTTGACCAGCAGCCATTTTTCTTAAGGATTCTGATGGCTTCATGGGTTAAAGGTAGATATTGTTCCTTACTCATAATACGTTTTCCTATTTAGTGATCACAACCTTGAGTTCATACTTGTCACCCCGATAGATCCCTTCCAGGTATTCTATGGGTTTATTTGTCATGGAAAAGGTTGTGCCATGTAGTTTTAGTATTGGACTGCCGGTCTCGATCTCCAGATGAGTTGAAATCTCATCATTAGCTAGTCCGGGCTGAATGACATGATCCGCTCTCGATAAACGGATATGCAATTCATTCTCGATGTAATTATAAATGGACATATCGTCTGCCATCCCCGGCTCCATGAGTCCAAGTCCGGTTCGATACGACAGAAAAGAGGTCTCTAGTGCAAAAGGGGTATCTTCAACATAGCGTATACGTTGGATGCGTACAAGAGGTTCGCCCGGTGGCTTGCCCAGTCCGGAATATGCCATTTCATATGAATCGAAAGATTCGATTTTTTGAATATTCAAAACTCGTGAGTGACTGCGATATCCCAACTTAGCCATTTCCGATGAGAATCCCTCGAGTTTAAGAAGCATCTGAGTGTGAGGAACCGAGTTTACAAAAGTGCCTTCACCCCGTTTGATATTGATAAACCCCTCGCGTAATAACTCTTGAATGGCTTGGCGGACTGTCATACGACTGATATTAAAAACAGACGATAACTCATTCTCGCTGGGTATCCGATCACCAGGCTTTAGTTTTCCTGTATTGATCAGGTCTTTTAGGATATCCCGCACCTGAATATAGAGTGGAATAAAACTACTCTTATCAATATGGGATCCCTGGAGGAGTTCAGGAGGATTCATAATTACTTAGCCCTCGGCAAGAACCTTATCGATAAATTTAACAGCGTCGATCACTGTCTTTACTGCAAGAGCGGCATCTTCATCCATTTCGATATCAAACTCTTCTTCAAAAGCAGCCACCAGCTCAATTGACTGCATGGAATCGGCTCCCAGGTCTTCAACGAAACGAGATGTTTCCTGAACCCGATCAGCTTCGATCTTTAATAGTTCTACTGCAACATTTTTAATTCGATCTAATGTGGACATATTGGACTCCTGCATTTTTTAACCCGCACATAGGTGTATCTAATCCGTCTTTGCGAGGAGTGAAATGACGAAGCAATCTCGGACTTGAGATCGCCACGCTCTTTTTATTCGCTCGCGAAGACAAAAAAAAGTTGATCTGAGATTGACACCGTTATGACGATAGCGCAATTTTGGATTTAACCTATTTGCAGAAATTAGAATTATAGATATTAACATATTTATTGGCTAGAGAGTGAATAGGTATCACGGGCTATGGCCAATTCTTCATTGGTTAAAATTATAAATATTTTAATACGGGATGTTGGTGCCTGAATTTCGCCGGAAATGCCCGCATGGATCATATTTCTGGTTTCATCTACAATAATCCCAAGCTGATCCATATCAGCCAGAATACGCGTCCGCATAGCAATACCATTTTCACCAATGCCTCCAGTAAAGACAAGAGCATCTACGCGATTTAATACAGCCAGATAAGCACCGATATATTTTTTGATCCGATAGGCAAAGATATCCAGGGCTAAAGCGGCTTTTTCATCACCGGCATCTGCCTTCAATTCCAAGTCACGTACATCATTGGAACTGCCGGATACACCTAAAAGGCCAGACTCTTTATTTAATAAATTATCAAGACTATCTGCATCATAGCCCTTTCGCTGAAGATAAAAGAGAATACCCGGATCTAGATCCCCGCTGCGGGTACCCATAACCAGTCCCTCAAGAGGCGTGAGTCCCATGCTAGTATCTACTGAATGCCCATCACGGATGGCTGCTACAGAGCTTCCATTCCCCAGATGACAAGTGATCAGATTAACGACATATTTATGCCTTCCCAGCATTTTTGCTGCTTTGCGAGCTACAAATCGGTGGGACATTCCATGAAAACCATAACGTCGAATTCTATGATCTGTATAAAGAGCTTCCGGTAAGGCATAGCGATAAGCTATCTCAGGAATTGATTGATGAAAGGCCGTGTCAAAGCAGGCAATTTGAGGAATTGCTCCAAACATATGCTGTGCTTCTTGAATGCCGGTGAGATTGGGTGGATTGTGTAGTGGTGCTAGCTCAAAAACTGACTTAATACCACTCTCAAGTTCATCATTTATGGGCATAGAACCACTAAAGTCTTCACCTCCATGAACTACACGATGACCACAGGCATTAATCTCAGAAAGCGTTGAGATGACGCCGTTCTTCGGGTCGAGCAGCATGTCTCGAATAACGGCAAAACCACTTGGGTAATCTGCAATTGCCTGATTAATGTCAAAGTTGCACTGAGGTGTTTTAAAAGATGCCATGGCATCTTCTTTGCCAACCCTTTGAATCATGCCTTCGGCTAGAACCTGTTCATCAGGCATAAGAAAAAGTTTGAATTTGATTGAAGAGCTACCACAATTAAAGACCAGTATTTTCATTTTGATACTTTCGAGCTATCAGTGTTAATTTTAATTGTGTCATCTCGCAAAGATCGCCCGCCTGCGTATAACTTCGTGCGGGCAGGCAAAGGCGCAGAGATTGACCGGGTGGAAAAAGCATTGGAAAATATAGCCAACAAAAAACAGCTTTGCGTCTCCGCGTACTCTGCCTGTCGGGCGTAGCTCGAAGAGCGTAGACTGGCGAGAGGGGAGGAAAGATTTATCATCTTCGCGTCTGTACCGAGGTAATGGCGGAGACAGCAATAAGGTCATCCACGCTGGCGCCACGGCTCATATCATTTACCGGTTTGGCAAATCCTTGCAAAATTGGACCTATTGCTTTGGCGTTGGCCATATATTGGACCAGCTTGTAACCAATATTTCCAGCATCCAGATCCGGAAAGATCAGCACATTGGCCTGGCCTGCTACGCTGCTTTCCTTAACTTTCTTGGCAGCTACTTTTGGAATAATCGCAGCATCTAACTGGAACTCACCATCCATGTCAAATTCAGGATTTATCTTTTGGGCTAGCGCAAGTGCTTCAGTCACTTTATCAGCATCAACATGTCCAGCCGAACCTTTTGTTGAAAATGAGAGAAAGGCAATTTTTGGATCGATTCCCAGAAGTGCTTTGGCATTGGTGCCGGAAGCGATAGCAATTTCGGCTAATTGTTGGGGTGAGGGTTGGATATTCACTGCTGAATCAGCAAAAATGAAGATTTTGTCTTCTTGTCCTTGAAATTCAGGAATGATCATAATAAAAAAGCTGGATGGGGTTGAGAGTCCCTCTTGAAAGCCTACGGTCAAAGTGGCAGTTTGAATCACAATACTAGTAGCAGTTGCCACACCGGCCACCATACCGTCTGCATCACCCTCGCTTACCATCATACCACCGAAGGGTAAGGGTTTCCGCACCAATTTCTTAGCAATGGCTTCGCGCATATTACGTCGTTGAGCATATATATGGGCATAAGTTTCAAGTCGGGAATCCTGCTTGCTGTCAACAATTTCAATTCCGGCAAGCGAAAGACCCAAATTATTAGCGAGAGCCACAACCTCATCCTGGTTTCCCACCAGAATAGGTTGAGCGATACAAAGATCGCGAACCTTTACAACTGATTCAAGAATACGTGGATCAGTTGCCTCCGGGTATACCAGTCGGGCAGGATTATCCTGGGCATTTTTAATGAATTTCTGGATAATATCCATATAACAACCTCTGATTTTCAATTATGCATAGAGGATAACATGTCTAGACAAGTGATCCAAGCTTTGTTTGTTAATGTTACTAACTAACAAAAAGTGTTAACTTTAGCAGAACGTCTATAAATATGCGTGGAATTTTAAAGCTCCAACAGGCATTTTATAACAAGCGATGATCTGCGAATGAAAAGAACTCGTTTCCACCAACAATGAGATGATCAAGAATGTCAACATCAATGGCAGAGAGAGCTGTTTGTAGTTTTTTGGTTACAGCGCGATCACTACTGGACGGTGTGAGACCACCTGAAGGATGGTTATGAACCAGAATTACATTGACGGCATCATAATCCAAAACTTTTTGAACCACTTCCCGAGGATAAATAGCCGAAGTATTCAGTGTGCCGGTAAACAGCTCT
>JAUVKO010000017.1 GCA_030596225.1 Fidelibacterota bacterium | reverse complement strand
AATGCAGGTCTGGTGATCACTGATTCACAGGGCATTCAGGAAGAGACAACGATACTGGGAGTCCAGTGTTTGACCTTGGGCAATTCAACGAATAGACCAGTTACTTTGACCAAGGGAACGAATACTCTTATTGGTTTAGATCTTAGCAAAGTTCGTCTAAGCATAGCCTCGATCATGGAAGGTGAGACGAAGCATGCTTATCCGATAGATTCCTGGGATGGTAAAGTTGGTCAACGGATCGCCAAATATATTTCAGGTCTATAATGAGAATATCCAATGATCAGGTGGTATTAAGCTAATTGTGAATGACCATATGAAAAAGAATACTAGAATTCTGATCGTTGAAGATGAACGGCTGGCTGCTGAGGATTTATCCTTTCGGATGGAGAATCTGGGTTGTAAGGTTGTTGGCATCGCTGCTACCTGTAGGGATGCTATTAAACTTGCTGCTACGGCCCATCCGGATATCATTCTTATGGATATTCAGTTGCGAGGTAAGCCTGATGGTATTGAAACTGCCAAACGAATTCATGATCAGCAACAAATTCCAGTAATATTCACCACCGCTTATGGTGATGATGAACATATTTCACGGGCACTCCAGGAAGCGGACCCCTATGGCTTTTTGCATAAACCTGTTGATGAGAATGCCGCTTATACGATGATGCAGATCGCTTTATCTAGATTCGCCAATGATCAAATTGTTATGCATATCAACCAGCTTCTCCTGGTTAAAGACAGCATATTCAGCAGCATCAATACTTCAATGTCTCAGGCAGAGATCACTGAACAAGTTCGCCAGGCTTTAAACACTTCAGATCTGTTTGATAAATCCTGGATAGTGATTTGGTCTCTGGATATGAAAGAAAGATTCAGCGGATACAATGGTCTGGATCAGAAAGTATTTGATAAATATTTAAGTGCCCTGGACCTTAGTAAACTCAAACGACAGAGATCATTTGGCGATGATAAACTAATGTCAGAGCTTATCGGCAAACATGCATACTGTGCTCCAATATGGATGGAGAAAAATACTTGCGGTGTGTCCGGGTTTACCTGTTCATGCGATGCTGAAAAAAATGAAACCGAAATATCCATTATCAATGATATTGCCCAGGTCATTTCACAAACCGTATACAGTGCTCGAATACAAAAAGAAAAACTGGCTGCCCAACATCTGGTTGCTGAATCAGAAAGCCGCCTGAAAGCTATCGTAGAGAAGTCATCTACCGGCATCTATCTTATTGATGATCAGTTCTGTTTTGAATATGTGAATGATCGATTATGTGAGATCGTGGGATTTGAACGCGATGAACTCCTCGGCTTTCCCTTCACCAGTTTCCTTGGTAAATCCCGTAATCTGGTTGCGGAAAGGTACAAAGCGCGACAGGCGGGGGAAGATTTGCCAAGCCAGTATGAAATCGATATTGTGCGTAAAACCGGAGAGGTCAGAGATCTCATTGTTTCAGCCAATTCATTCAAGGATGCTGACGGAAATCCAAAAACTGCCGGTCATTTACTGGATATCACTGACCAGAAACAAACTAATCTCCAGCTGAGAAAATTAAGCCAGGCTGTAGAACAAAGTCCGGTTATGACTGTGATAACCGATATAGATGGCAACATTGAATTTGTGAACTCTGAATTTACCAGAGCCACCGGTTATACCGCTGAAGAAGTACTAGGTGAAAATCCACGGATATTGAGCTCAGGTCAGCATGACAAAGCATTTTATAAGGATATGTGGGATACCATTAAAAGCGGGGATATTTGGACCGGTGAACTTACCAACAGAAAAAAGAATGGGGTCATTACCTGGGAAAAGATATCCATATCACCCATTCGGGATGCTTCCGGCACGATAACCCACTTTGTAGCTGTTAAGGAGGACATCTCTCAGAACAAGGCAAAGCAGGAAGAAGTGCTGAAGAATCAGAAATTGCGCGACATCCTTTATGAGATCACATCAGCTGCTATTAAAGCCAGTGATGTTTCCATTCTTTACGAAAAAATATTTAAATATATCAAAGAGATCATTAGCACCAGTAATTTCTTCATGGCGATGCTGAATACTGATGATAACAGTATTTATTTTCCATTTGACCGTGATTATTTTGAGACAGAAATGCCGGAAAGCATTCCCTGTGATCCCAGTAAATCATTAACTGCCAAGGTCATTGTCACCGGTAAAACACTGCATCTCAGATCAAGTGAAATCAGCGAGCTCATACGTGATGATCAGGTGAGTTTGGTTGGAGATGTACCTAGTGTTTGGTTGGGCATTCCACTAAGAGTAAATAATGAGATCATCGGGGCATTTGTTTTACAGGAATATGATGGGATCAAGCATTATGACAATGAAGACGTCCGCATGCTCAACTTGGCTGCCGGTCAAGTTGCTTTGACCATTGACCGGGCTCGCAAAGATGACGCATTGAGAAAACTGGCTGATGAATTTAGCAACGCCAATGACATGAAAGAACTCCTTCTGGATGTGATCACTCATGACCTGAGAAACCCTGCCGGTGTGATTAGTTCCATCTCCGAAATGCTGGATGCAACAGATTCAGACAATGAGCTGGTTGAAATTCTTAAGGGCAGTAGTGATAGCCTTTTGAAAGTTATCGAAAATGCCACCGTCTTGTCAAAATTAAGCATCGGTGAAAGTATTGCAAAAGAGGAAATCGATCTGGTTGCTATGTTGACCAAAGTTTCTGGCGAATTCGACTCACAGCTGGCAACCCATGGTATGAAATTGAAGCTAAGCATGCCGGAATCCTTAATTGTTGAGATCAATCCAATTCTATCAGAGATTCCCAAGAATTATCTCAGCAATGCTATCAGGTATGCATCTGGAGCTCAGGAACTTGAACTGATCCTGGGCAAGGAAGATGGACGTACTGTTCTTCGCGTTAATGATTCCGGTGAACCCATTCCTGAGGATAAACGGGAAAAGATATTCCATCGATCCATTCAACTCAACGGAGATCAGAAGCAGGGTCGTGGACTCGGATTGGCTATTGTTAAGCGGATTGCAGACGCCCATAACGCTGAAGTGGGTGTAGAAGTTTCCCCCAGCGGTGGTAATAGTTTTTTTCTAAAATTGTAAACAATATTAAATAGACAAACTGATATAATTCCAATTCACCATTATTGATTCATCCCTTCCTGTTTGATAGCTCACATTCGAGCTTATATTGCTTCCCATGTTAAGGTCAGACGTTCGCAATTTTTGCATTATAGCCCATATAGATCACGGTAAATCCACCCTGGCAGATCGCTTGTTGGAGGAAACTCACACTCTCTCTGATAAACAAATGAAAAACCAGGTCCTGGATGATATGGATTTGGAGCGGGAACGCGGCATTACCATCAAATCTCACCCTATTCAGGTCAAATACACTGCGAAAGATGGCATTGAATATACCCTTAATCTTATTGATACACCCGGGCATGTTGATTTTAGTTATGAAGTCTCACGTAGCCTGGAAGCCTGCGAAGGCGCTCTGTTGCTTGTGGATGCCGCCCAGGGGGTGGAGGCTCAAACAGTGAGTAATGCAATGCTGGCAGTGGAAAGTGGACTCGAGATCATCCCGATCATCAATAAGATCGATCTGCAAGCTGCTCAAATTGATAATGTTAAATCACAGATCATAGATCTATTAGGTTGTGATGAAACCGAGATCATTGAAGCATCCGCCAAAGCTGATATTGGCATAACAGTTATTCTGGAAGCCATTATTGCGCGAATTCCGGCCCCTCAAGGAAATATTGATGTTCCCTTAAGAGCACTGGTCTTTGATAGCACCTATGATTCTTATCGCGGAGCTATTGCCTATGTTCGAGTAATGGAGGGTCAGTTACACCCCAGGGAGATGATGCGTTTCATGGCCAGTAAAGATGATCATGAAGTTGCTGAATTAGGCTATTTAAAATTAAAAAATATTAAGGACAAGCTGCTGAAAGCCGGAGATGTCGGATATATCATCGCTAACATCAAGGACATCAGTGAAATCCGTGTCGGTGATACTGTTACTCTGGCAAAAAATGGCGCAACCGAGGCACTCTCCGGTTACCGTGAAGTCAAACCTATGGTTTACTCCGGTGTCTACCCAATCATTTCCGATGACTATTCAAATTTGAGGATGGCACTTGAAAAACTTAACCTGAATGATGCTGCTTTGACCTGGGAACCGGAAACATCCGGAGCACTGGGTTTTGGATTTCGGGTTGGTTACCTGGGCTTGCTGCACATGGAGATCGTACAGGAACGACTCGAGCGTGAATTCGCCATTGATCTTATTACCACTCAGCCCAACGTTAAATTTCGAGTTAATCTCAAAGATGGCAGCAATCTTATGGTGGACAAACCCAGTGATCTACCTGAGCCCGGTGATATTGACAGTATTGATGAGCCTTATGTCACCGCAGAAGTCCTCACACCACCAACCTATATTGGTAATTTGATGAAGCTTATCATAGATAAGCGTGGTATTTACAAATCGACCCACTATCTGGATGAATCCAAAGTTCAAATTTATTTCGAGATTCCGCTGGCTGAGATCATATTCGATTTTTATGATATTCTAAAGAGTACCTCCCGTGGATATGCTTCCTTTGATTATGAACCCATTGACTTTCGCAAAGGCGATCTGGTTAAATTAGATATTCTGATCTCCTCAGAACGGGTGGACGCATTGTCACAGATCGTTCACCGGGATAAAGCTTTTGATCATGCACGCAGACTTTGTGCGAAACTTAAAGAATTGATTCCCCGTCAACAATTCGAGGTTCCCATTCAGGGTTCCATCGGACAAAAAATTATCTCTCGTGAAACAGTGAAAGCCCTGCGCAAGAATGTGACTGCAAAATGCTATGGCGGTGATATCAGCCGAAAGAGAAAGCTTCTTGAAAAGCAGAAAGCGGGAAAGAAACGCATGAAACAGGTGGGCCATGTTGAGGTTCCCCAGGAAGCATTTCTGGCAGTTTTAAAACTTAATGATTAATGATCATTAACAGTTATTTTTACAACGAATTCAACAAAATTTACAAATCTTTTAAATTGTTCGAGTTAATTTGTGCAAATTGTGTCATTCGTGTCTAGAATAATAAACCAGAATTTTTCTTTTCAAGGCTTAGTTTAAGAGCAATATGACCCGAAAAGTATCACTGATGCATCAATACCTGCGCAGTTCTCGCACCATCCATTACAGCTTGATCCTTACCTTGCCGGCGCTGGCCATCTATGAGTTTGGAATTCTGTTCCTATTTCAGGATTCATTCTTTGAGCTACGCAATAGTGGTGAAATCCTACTGTGGAGTGTTTTTACCAAGCTTGGATTAAACAATCCTTATATCGTATCCACTATTCTGCTGTCCATATTCCTTTTTGTCATGATCAGAGGATATCAGGTCGAAAAAAAACCAGGCATCAATGCGAATTATTTTATCTATATGCTTCTTGAAGGCATGCTGTGGGGGGGAGTGATTTTTATTGCGCTACAGTTGTTCACACAATTACCCCTCCAAATTATCACCTTTGAGGAAAAATTATCCAATATGAACCTTGCCATCGGTGCCGGGATCTTTGAAGAATTGATCTTTAGAATGATTCTTATCAGTGCATTTCTAGTCATTCTGGAACGTGGATTGTCATTATCCTCAAACTGGGCAGCTCTTATTGCGATATTCCTGGCAGCTTGCGTATTTGCAGCTTTTCACCTCTTTATGGAAATGTACAGTTTCCCAATCTTCACCCAACGCGTATTTGGCGGTGTACTGCTGGGTGTTCTGTATCGCTATCGAGGATATGGGATCAGTGTGTATTCACATATTATCTTTAATTTTCTCATTTTAGCAGAATCCTGGTAAACTATCTTCCTGCTTACTCATTAGTGGGGAACGAATTAAGACCGGAAATCGTTTACTCCGAATATCAGAACAAAAGAATGCCAGGAATAAGCAAACTGAAAGCATTGACCATCATACTTAAAAATCAGATTCGCCTGTCTTACCTTCTGCTGTTTGCAGCAAGTATTTCAAATGCTTTACTTGCTCAAACTACAACCCCAGCTATTAAAGATGACTTACCTTCTGATTCAATTCAATTTGTAATCAATGGGGATACTCTCAACTATAAACAGAAATATTCTATAGAATTCCCTGTTTACTCTATTGATGATAGCCTTCCTAAGAAAGACAAACAAGTCCCCGGCCGTTCTCAGGGCAATTCAGCTTCTGGCCTGGCTGCCACAGGTAGTATCAGTCGTGGAATACAAGTCTCAAGCAATGCCTCTGTTTCGCTGCAATCCAGTATGTATCTAAAGATCAAAGGTTCTCTTAGTGAACATTATACAGTATCAGGGGTGCTTACTGATAAAACATCTCCTTTGCAGCCCATTGGCAATACGCGCAGACTTAATGATTTTGATCGTGTTCTGGTAAATGTCACCGGACCGGCAATGAGTGCCTCAGTTGGAGATATTGATTTACATCAGAGCAACGGCAAGTTCGGAAAACTGGATCGATCCATAGAGGGTCTTGATTTTCACGCAAAATCAGGCTTGGCTCAAATGCACTCCTCACTTGGGTTCAGCTATGGAAAATATTATTTGCAACAGATACAGGGAAAAGATGGGAAACAGGGACCCTACCGATTGAGCGGAAAGAATGGAGAGAAATTCATCATTGTTCTGGCAGGATCTGAGAAGGTCAAGGTGAATGATCAACTGCTGCAACGCGGAGAGGAAGATGATTACATCATCGATTATAATGCTGCAGAAATCACTTTCACACAAAACAGAATTCTCTCCAGTAATTCACGGATCAGTGTTGAGTTTGAATATGTTCCGGATATCTATCTGGCTTCCTATTCATTTGGTAAACAGTTGATCAGTGGTGGTTTTTCCCTCGGGGACAGAGAACATTCACCGTTCTTCATATCTGCAGCATGGCAGCAACTTAAAGATGATCAAAAAAATCCATTGGGAAATGTTGATGCAGATCGCTTAATAGATGTTTTTGCCGGCTTAGCTGATAGCGTGCAAACGACCTGGTTAAGCAGCGTTACCTCCGATACAATAAATGGGGATTATAGAGTCGATGAGAACGGTGTTCTGGTGTATGCCGGGGATGGACTCGGAAATCTTTCCGTTGACTTTAGTTTTGTTGGCTTGGAACAGGGACAATACCGGAAAATCCTGAATTCAATTGGAAGCTATTTCATTTATGACACGCTCCAAGGTGAATATCTACCATCCCAACGATTGTTTGCCCCGGAATCTCAATCTGTCTTGTCAGTTCATGGGAGAGCCAGTGCCGGTAATATTACACTTGATGTGGATCTGGGTGTTTCACAGAATGTGAAGAATCTGTATGCCACAACCAACAGCAACAACTCTGAAAATGCATGGAATGTTAAATTGAGTTCTGTTGGTCGCTATCTGGGTCTAATGCTGGGTGATAAACACTATTCGGCAGGATTTCGTAGTCATGATGTGCTAGAGAGTAATGAGTATTATCGGCGTTGGCAGGTAGCTTCACGAAATGGTGAGGATGAACATTTAAACTATGGTCACTTACGTATTGGAAAGACTGATGGCAGCTTTGTTAGGGGTGAAGCTTCACGTCTGGCTCGATCCGGTGAAATCATGGGTCAGCAAATTCAGTTGGAAGCCAAAACAAAGCAAAATGCTCCTATAGAGCTGGCCGTCAAAAGCTACCTGACTGATCACAATGGCAATTTCAGTCAACAGCATGCTCTCCATTCAGCATTGAATTTCTCCAAAGTAAGAGCGGTGCTCCGATTGAATGCTGAAGATGGGGTTGACACACCGCATTATCCCTCTAATGATCACCTGACCTCTGGAATCGGACTTAACTACACCTGGTCGGCCAATCAAAAACTTGCCCTTAATTTTGACCAGCGCCAGGATTATCGCCTTGCACCAGATCAAGGTGTTTTTCTGAGTGCAGAGAATATCAAATTATGGCAGGATCAGCGACAGGATTGGGCTACAGAATATACTTTTGTAAATATTCTGAATACTGATGGTCGGGTTCAGCTAAAATTCAGAGAGCATCATAATGACAGCAGCGCTGTTACTCGTTACTATCTGGGGAATATCCAATTTACCGGTAATGCCTTAAAAAATCGTTTGAGATTTCAGGAACGTTTCCTTATCGATGAAGAACATATCCCAAAATACGATTATCACTATATGGAAGTAGACACAGGTTATGGTGATTACAGTTATGATCCAATTATCATGGATTACATTCCAATAAGTGGTGGACGCTATATCCGGCAACGCGTTTTCTCTGATATAGAGGAACAGGTGAGAAAATATGAAAATAAAACACGTCTGGAATTTACCAGCTCTTCTTATGGAAAACCGGATAAAATAGGGTTTAGGAGTCGATTTAGCTCTGAATTGAGAGTAAAGCTCCAGGTAGAGAATGGGACAAGGATCCAGGATCAAGCAATTCAGATACTTGATCTGAGTTATCAAACCGGACGTCAAACGCTACTGAATAAGTTGAATTACTCAGGAAAATCCAGTAATAACCATTCGACATTATACAATTTTGGTGATGAGGATAATCTTTTTCGTTCGCATGAGATTAATGGCAATATCATTTGGAACAATTCGAATTCATCTAAGATCGGATTATCCTATGAAAACCGGGAACGCACGGTTGAGTATAATCCACTAGCCACAGAGTCCTGGGTCTCTTTCCGACCCTTTATTGAGTACACGTATATACTGTCACAAATACAAAAATATGGACTGCTTATAAAATATTCACAGGTGGATGACCTGCATTTGAATCAAACATACCAGGAAGGATACGCCATACTGGATCACAAGCTGAGAATTAAGCGACGTGGGAGGGTTGATCAGAAGTTATCACTTTCCAGAATCCAGGCTGATGTAAGTGGTATCCCATATTCTGTATTTTCCGGTCGCCAACCAGGCAATAACTGGAAGTATACGCTAAACGGTCGCTATACGTTTTCAAATCGTTTTCAGATGACACTGAATTACAGTTTGCAGAAAAGAGGCCTGAGTAGAACAGAACAGTTTCTCAGGGTGGAAGGAAGGACCCACTTCTAATGTCTGTGAATATGCTAAGATTATCGCTCATGTTATTGATGTTCGGATGTCTCCATGCACAGAGCATGGAACTGGTTCTGGTGAATATGAATAATAGAGACACGCTATCCGTGAGATCAACAGAGATCGACTCAATTCTCAATGATCGATTGGAAGGATTAAAAATCCGGGGTTACTGGGATGCTAATATCGAGTTATCAGATATGGGTGGAGATTCCAGTCGGATCACAGCCACGATCAACCCGGGAACCATGGCTGAAATAGAGCATATTCATTTTAGTGGCGTAGCCAAAAGAGACCTGGGTTATATACAAAAAGAATATTTATTGGGTGCTACTCGTATTAAAGCCGATAAGCAGGAAAAAGCAGAACAACGGATCACAAATCTGGGATACCGCTTTCTGAATGAGACCTATACCGCAAAAGATGCAAGTAATGCTTATCACCTGACTTATGTAATGAAGGACAGGCCTGAGATCAATGTGGATGCATTGGCGGCTTTTAATCAAAGCTCTGGTGCAGATACGCTTGCCTGGTTCGGACACATCAACCTGTATGTGCCAAACCTGGATGGCAGGGGCAAGTCCATTCGCTTGAACTGGAGGCGCTTCAAGACCAATTCAGAGATCATTACTCTGGGGTATGAACATCCCTGGCTATTCGAGTTGCCCCTAAAAGCCTTATTCAGATTTGGGAGAGAAGTGGTAAATGGTGGTTACCAGGTTATTAAATGCGGAATAGGTCTTGATTGGAGTATTGATTGGGACAGATCATTGATCTTTGAATATGAGGATCACCAATCTCTGATCACGCATGATGGTGCTTTGCTCAATCCGGATTGGCGATCTAGCAGAAGAAGGCTGTTAGGGCTTGGATACCGCCATTCATACTTAAATTTAGCTACTCACCGTGGAATTGCTCTCAGAACAGCGCTTTATCAGGAAATTAATTTCGAGCCGTCTTCAGTGAGCCGTTTTACACTGCGGTCTGAGGCAGAATTAGCATTATTATTAAAATTATATATCTCCCAAAAAACAGCTTTCACGATCCAGAACCAGGTCACAGCGACGACCGACCCTTCAATTCTTGAACCATTGGGCGGTGTGAACAGTATTCGGGGCTATACTGAGAATTTTGTGAGAAGTCCATCAGTTATCAGTCTTCAACATGATCTGCATTTTTCACTGAGTCCACAATCAGAGTTGCTTGCCTTGTTTGATCTGGGTATGTATTATGAATCGAATATGCCCAAACACCTCATTGGTTATGGGGTTGGTGTGCAGCTGCATAGCAGCAGAGGTCCTATCAGATTGATTCTGGCTACCCACCAGGGTGTTGATCTGCGTAATAGTTTTCTACATATCGAGTATTCCGGAGGAGTATCATGGATAGATCAATGATCCAAAAAAAGTTAATGGATGTTCTTAAACAGAATCAGGGACGCTGGTACAAACCCCGCACCCTACTCAAGGCAGCCCACATAAGGGAACGTGACTATCGCACCCTGAAGGTGCTCCTGCTCGAACTTTATCGCAAAGGCGACATAGATCAAAAAGGACGTCACCAGTATGCCTATAAACCTAAGCAACAGGAAAAAACCGGAATACTTGCTGTCACAAGTCGGGGATTCGGATTTGTTGAACTCAAGGACGGATCTGAGATATTTATCAGAGCTCAGGATATGCAGCATGCTCTGCACCGGGATCTAGTTAGGGTTAAAATTCTAAAAAGACAATCCGGTGATAAACTGGAAGGTAAGATCATAGATGTGATCAAGCGTCATCAGACAGAATTTGTGGGTGCTTATCAGCTAGACCGCTTTGGAGAATGGGTCATTCCTGAAGACAAAAGAATCAGAGTTCGTTTCGCTGTGGAACAGGGGCAGCCCGGACTTGCTCGTGATGGTCAAATTGTAGCCGTGGAACTGATTAGCTGGGAAATTGGTCATCCGGAGCCCATTGTAAGAATTCAGGAAGTTCTGGGATTCAGAGGTGATCCGGGACTGGATAAAGCACTGATCATACGCGAACATGATCTGCCCACCTTTTGGACGGAGAAGGCCTTGGCTCAAGCTGAATCTTACACTGAAGAAAGTGTTCAGTCTGAATTAAAGAATCGACAAGATTTGAGAAAGTTGACCTGTTTCACCATAGATCCGGAATCTGCCCAGGATTTTGATGATGCAATGTCCATTGAAGTCAAGAAGAACGGTTGGGTGCTGGGGGTTCATATTGCAGATGTCTCTCATTATGTGACACCGGGAAGCCCCGTTGACCGCGGTGCCAGGAAAAGAGGAACCAGCGTATATCTGGTTGGTTCAGCAATTCATATGCTCCCGGAGAAGCTTGCTTCCGATCTATGTTCCCTTAAACCAAGTATCGATCGATTGAGTATGTCATGCATGATGGAAATCGGCCGGGACGGTGTCATCAACAATTACAAGATATTTCCTTCTGTCATTCACTCGAAACAACGTTTTACCTATGAGGAAGTTGAACTTATCCTGGATGGCAAGGATGATCAATATGCCGGCGATATCCATGAGATGGAGAAGTTAAGAAAAATCCTTTTCAGGGAGCGCAAGGCCAAAGGAAGCATTGATCTGGATCTCTCGGAACCCATCATAACCCTGGATGATTCAGGATTCCCGCATGATATAAAGCCTTCAAAACGATTAATCTCACATCGTCTGGTGGAAGAGTTCATGTTGGCAGCTAATCGAGTGACCGCTGAGTATCTGGCGTTGATGAACCGCAAGGCGAAACTTCCGGGTATTTACCGGATTCATGAGTCTCCTTCGGCCGACAGTATCTCAAAATTCAAGAATATTTTGCAACGCTTGAATATACCCCAGAGAATATCAAGTCCGGTCAAGCCCAAGGATTATCAAGTATTGGTCGATGCCGTCAGAGAGAGTCCTTATCGACATTTCATTGAGAAAGTTGCTCTGCGCTCTATGACTAAGGCCAAATATTCTGTGGAAAATCTGGGGCATTTCGGTTTAGCCTTCAAATCCTACACTCACTACACTTCGCCTATCCGTCGTTATCCTGATCTCACTGTGCACAGATTGCTGAAATCATATTTGGGCAATACCGATGATCCAAAACCAACTCTCAAAGCATTGGCTGGTTTAGCTGAGCATTGTTCACAACGCGAAAGAGTTGCCGTTGAAGCCGAACGCGATCACATGAAGATGAAGCAACTGCAATATCTAAGCAAAAGAGTGGGAGAGGAATTTGATGGAGTGATATCAGGTGTCATGCAATTCGGATTCTTCGTAGAATTAGCAGAGACTTTTGTGGATGGTTTGGTACATGCATCAAGCCTAAGTGACGATTACTATGAATATCATGAAGACAGTTACAGTTTAACTGGAAGAAGAACACAGAAAATGTACAGGCTGGGTGATCCAGTACGTGTAAAAGTGACTTCAGTGTCTATTTCAGAAGGTTTGGCAGATTTTGTTCTTATTCAGAATTAACCCCTGCATTAACAGGTTTATTTTTATAAATTTCAAGTCTGAGAATATTGAGTCAGTATTTGGAGGTCTAAAATGGAACTAAGGATGTTTAAAGCAATATTCACTGTATTGACAATATTCCTGATTTTGCAGTCGTGTGAACGGCCAAAAGAAAAAGCAATCGGTTATGATCATGTGATCACTGTCATCTGTGATGATGAAAATTGGGAAGTCTGTGAGCCAATACTGACGGAGACATTGGGCAAGATATATAAAACTCCTCCTGCTGAACCACTTTATACCTTTCAGAGAATAAACGCTGAGGATCTAAACCTAAATAGCAAGAATAAGAACTTGATGATTCTAACTCGTCTTGAGTCCTACAGCGACGTGACACCACAAGTCCAAGCCATGCTGCCTGATTCAACCATACAACGGATTCGAAAAAACGCGAGAGGCTACTATTATCGCGAAGATGCCTATGCCCAAGGACAGGCTCTGATCATTGTGGTTGGGAAATCCCTTGCTGACTTACGCAACCGCTTAAAGGTTAATCAGGATCAGATATTTGATTTTGTAGAGCGCATAATGTATAAACGCAACACGGCCTTTGTTTACCGTTCAGGCGAACAGTTTGATCTTGCTGAGTCGTATTTTGAACAGTACGGATACTATCTGCGTATGATGCATGATTATGTGGAAATAGAGAATAATTCTAAAACAAAACTTGTCTGGTTGGGTCGTGATTTTCCATATCGCTGGTTAACGGTTAGTTGGGAAACACCCAACGATTCTACAGAGCTGGAAGTTCAATTGGATGACTTGTTAAAAAATACATTTACCAGCAAATTGGATAGTGTCAAGATAAATGAAGATTTTCTTATTGTCGAACCCATGTGGTTCAAGGAATACTCAGCTTATAAGTATTATGGTCTCTGGGAATCAAAGGAAGAGATCAAAGGCGGTCCTTTTGTTGCCTATGGGTTTTATGAGCCAATAAAAGACAGGATATATCTGTTGACCGGCATTATTCACGCTCCACACAAGGAAAAGATTCCATATATCCGGCAGATGGAGACGATCATTCGCACATTTGACACAAAACTATTTGAACCAGAATAAGCAGGAATCGATTCATTGAAAAAACGTTTATTGATCACTGGAATAAATGGATTATTAGGGCAGAATCTTGTCAAAGAGTTTTCTGATGATCATGAACTGTTTGGCGTTGATCTAAATCAGAGTATTTATACTCCGCAACAAGAGATCAATGTGGCACAGCTGGATCTAAATGATACAGCAGAACTGACCAGACATATTGATCAGATTGCCCCTGATGCGTTAGTTCACACAGCTGCATATACGAATGTTGACCGAGCTGAAGACGAACACGAACTGGCCTTTGCTGTAAATGGGAAAGTCCCGAAGGTTTTAGCAAAAATATGCAAAAACCTGGATATCCCCATGATCCATATTTCCACTGATTATGTGTTTAACGGGAACGCTGGTCCATATCCTGAATCAGCATCTTGTGATCCCCGTGGAAAATATGCTGAATCCAAGTATGCAGGAGAACAAGCAGTTCTTGACACTTGGAAAAAGATGGCGGTTATCAGACCCAATGTGATGTACGGCCAGGGAATTGAACTAAAGAGTAGTTTTGTGGATTGGCTGATCAATAAATTGAGACAAAACAATTCTGTTCGTATTGTTGACGATCAATATAATAATCCCACCTATGCCCGTCGTTTAGCAAAAGTGATTCGGGCCATATTTGAACAGGAAGCGTGGGATATTTGGCATTTTGGATCAAAAGATATCGTATCGCGTTATACATTTGCATTGAAGATCGCTGACAGTTTTGGGTTGCCCTCTCACTTAATTAATGCAATTTCAACGACTGAGTTAAATCAGAGAGCACCACGACCAATGCGAAGTGGTTTGATCTGTGAAAAAGTGGAACAAGAGCTGGGAATATCTATTTTAAGCATTAACGAAGAACTGGCTCTGTTAAAGGAAGAAATGTATGTCTTGTAACTTAACTATCATCCCGACTTATAATGAAAAAGAAAATATTATCTTGGTCATCGATAAGGTGCTGTCTTTGTCGGTTAAAACAGATATTCTCATCGTCGATGATGGCTCTCCGGATGGCACGGCTGATCTGATTAAAGCTAGACAGAAAACTGCCCCTGAATTGCATCTTATGGAGCGGGAAGGTAAGCTGGGTCTGGGTACTGCCTATATTGCCGGCTTTAAATACGCAATAGAACATGGTTATGATACGGTTGTGCAGATGGATGGAGATTTTTCACATGATCCTGAAGTCATTGAGACATTTCTCAAGGAGATCAAAACCAACGACTTGATCATCGGTTCCAGATATTTAAATGGGATCAGCGTCGTGAATTGGCCCTTGCAACGTCTTATGCTCAGCTATTTCGCCAGCAAATATATTCAGATCGTGACCCGGATGCCCGTAAATGACGGTACCGGTGGATTTAAATGCTGGAGAGTATCATTTTTAAAACAATTAAATCTGGATAAGGTTCGCAGTAATGGATATTCTTTTCAGGTTGAAATGAATTTTCGTGCCTGGCGCCGATCTCCTGACAAAGTCAAAGAAATTCCAATTTTATTCGTTGACCGCACAGTGGGACAAAGCAAAATGTCCAAGGCAATTGTCCGCGAAGCTATTTGGCGGGTCTGGTGGTTACGTGCCATGGC
>JAUVKO010000140.1 GCA_030596225.1 Fidelibacterota bacterium | reverse complement strand
AGACGGATCGAACATTTTGTTGCTAAACGCTGCCTGGATATTGATGGTTTTGGATCGAAGCTTGTAGCTCAACTGGTAGATACCGAACAAATCAAAAGTATTGCTGATATTTACACATTGACCGCTGACCAATTGGCAAATCTGGAGCGCATGGCAGATAAATCCGCCGAAAATGTTTTAGCTGCAATTGAGACCAGTAAATCAGTTGATCTCTGGCGTTTAATCCATGGTCTGGGTATTCACAATGTTGGTGAACATATTTCCAAGGTTCTAGCTGATAAATTTGGTTCACTGTCAAAGCTTTCTGATATATCAACAGACGAACTTGAAACAATTCATGAGGTGGGACCTATTGTTGCCCGAGCTGTAGTGGAGTTTTTTAAAGAAGCAGACAATCGGGATCTTATTGCCAACCTAGCTGCTTCAGGTCTGGATCCTAAAAAAGATATCACGGCTATTACCGAGGGGAAGTTTGTCGGTTTGGCCTTTGTATTTACAGGGAAACTGGAGTATTTAAATCGGGATACGGCGAGAGAGACAGTGGAGGCTTTAGGTGGATCAACAGCTAATACTATCAGCAATAAAATTGATTATCTGGTGGCTGGTCCCGGTGCCGGTTCTAAGTTGGAAAAGGCTGCCAAGTTAGATGTCAAAATACTGACGGAAGCTGAATTCCGTGAGATGGCTGAAATATAGTGACTTTTAAAGTGGTAGAGGATTGAGTATGTAAAGTAGGTTGTGTTATACTTCGACGGAGCTCAGCATGACACAACCCATCAGATTTTTTTACATGACCGTCATCACGAGCTCGTCATCCTGAGCCTGTCGAAGGATGAAGTATAGGAATAAAATGATAAGCTATCAGTTAACCAGACAAATTTGAAATAATCAAGTAGAGGCTGAATAGATGTTCAAAAAAATATTGGTTGCTAATCGGGGGGAGATCGCCTTAAGGGTCATGCGCACTTGCCGTGAGATGGGCATTGAAACCATTGCGATCTTTTCTGAGGCTGACCGCACTGCCCCCCATGTCCTTTTTGCTGATGAAGCTTATCTTATTGGGTCTGCTCCATCCAGTGAAAGCTATCTGAGATATGATAAAATACTGGATGTCGCTAAAATTGCCAAAGCTGATGCTATTCATCCCGGTTATGGGTTTCTCTCTGAAAATACGGGTTTTGCCAAACAGGTTACTGAAGCCGGAATTGTATTTATTGGGCCTCCTGCAGAAGCAATCAAAACCATGGGTGACAAAACTATGGCTCGACAATCCATGCTGCAGACCAATGTTCCCGTCGTACCCGGCACAGAAGAACCCATCAACGATATAAAAGAGGCACTGCAAATAGCCAAAGACATAGGATTCCCCGTACTGATCAAAGCCGCCGGTGGTGGCGGTGGTAAAGGGATGCGAATTGTGGAATTTGCTGAAGAATTTTCAGATGCAGTGTCCAGGGCTCAACGCGAATCTCAATCTGCCTTCGGAGATGGTCGGGTCTATATTGAAAAATACCTGGAGGAACCGCATCATATTGAATTTCAGATCCTGGCAGATCAACATGGAAATATCATTCATCTCAATGAACGGGAGTGTTCCATCCAGCGGCGTTACCAGAAGGTGATCGAAGAATCCCCTTCCCCCTTTATCAACGTTGAACTAAGAGAAAAGATGGGACAAGCAGCCGTCGAAACGGCCCGAAGCTGCAACTATTTTGGTGCTGGTACTGTAGAGTTTCTGGTGGACAAGTATAAAAACTTTTATTTCCTGGAAATGAACACTCGTTTGCAAGTCGAGCATCCAGTCACTGAGATGATCACCGGAACAGATCTGGTAGCGGAACAAGTACGCATCGCAGACGGACAGGTGCTGTCCATTAAGCAAGAGGAGGTGACAATCTCCGGTCATGCTGTTGAATGCCGTATCTATGCTGAAGATGCTGCCCAAGATTTTACACCTTCTACGGGTAAGATCATCATGCTCCAAATCCCTAATGGCACAGGAACTCGTTTTGATGGAGCTATCCGGCAAGGTATGGAGATTACACCGTATTATGATCCTCTGCTGGGAAAATTGATCTGTTGGGCAAAAGATCGCGATTCTGCCTTGAATCGCAGCGAAAGAGCATTACGAGAATTTTATATCGGTGGGATTGAAACCACTATTCAGTTTTGTCGTTCTGTGATCAGGCATCCTGTATTTCGTGAGGGACCCTACGATACGCATTTTTACAATCTCTACAAGGATGAGCTGCATGCTGAATTGACCACTTTCACTGAAGAAGTATTGATGGTGGCAGGTGGAACTTTGCATCACCATCAGAATCAGACAAAACACAGTTCCCAAACCACTGGATCAACTAAGCCTTCACGTTCAAGCTGGGTGACTTCACAACAAAGAAGGCAAGATAAATGAAATACGAGATTAATTCTGCTGATCAATCATTTGAGGTTGATATCCAGATTGAGAATGACAGACTGATAATCCAGACGGCTTCTAATAAACTGACCTTGGAAGCTATTCAGATACATCGGGGAGTTTACAGTGTGCTCTTAAATAACCGTTCTTTTGTCGTCGGCGTCTGTGCAGGAAATGATGAGAAGATTAATGTAAACGGCACACCCGTATTTGTGGAACTGCTTGATGCAGTACATCTCCATTTAAGAGAACTGGGCTGGGAGTCAATGCAGGAAACCAAAGCAGGCTTAGTATGCACCCAGATACCTGGCCTGATCACCAGGATCTTTCACAAAGTTGGTGATGAAGTTATTGAAGGAGAGCCCCTTTTCCTTATGGAAGCTATGAAGATGGAAAACGAAATAAAAGCACCTCTATCCGGTGTTATTCAAAAGATTAGCGTTCAAGAAGGTCAAACTGTTGATAAGGGAACAAATATCATTGAGATCGGGTAAGAAGTATTTGATGGTGCAAATTGGTTGTCTGTTTCTTGTTAGATTGCTTGTCTTCGCGAGTGAATGATAATGAACGCGGCGATCTCAAATCTGAGATTGCCCGCCTTCCTTCAAGTACGAAGTACGGCGGACAGGCTTCGTCGCCTTACTCCTCGCAAAGACTAACCATCAATACTTTGCGATTAAATGTGACTGATAGTCGTTGGAAGGAAATATGCAAATTAGAAATACCAGAGGATAACAAATGCTAGGTAAAATGTTTGGAGCCGGATTAGGATGGGCTTTCGCCGGTCCCATTGGCGGATTGATCGGTTGGTGGCTGGGGAGTCAATTTGATTCGGACCTACGTGGTCGACAAGACGGAATTGGAAGCTCAACCCAACGGACACGCCCAGGAGATTTCGCCGTTGCCTTATTGGTACTTGTTGCTGCCGTGATGAAAGCTGATGGCAAAGTTGTCAAGGCTGAGCTGGATTATGTAAAACAATTTCTGATCAAGAGTTTTGGACGTGATAATGCCCAGGAAATGCTGGTCCTGCTAAAGAGCCTTTTGGATCAGGATTACTTAATCTACGAAGTGGCAGGTCAAATTAATCGTCATATGAATTCAGCTGAGAAACTGCAGTTAATGCACGTGCTTTTCGGCATAAGTCACTAAGATGGTCATGTTCACGCCAGCGAGGTGGAAATTATTCGGGAAATCGGACAACATCTCAAGCTCAGTGAAGCTGATGTAGACGCCATTATGGCTATATTTATCAAGGATACGAATTCTTACTATAAGATATTGGAAATTGATCCATCAGGTAGTGATCAGGATGTAAAAAAGGCCTACCGCTTAATGGCAACTCGTTTTCATCCAGATAAAGTTCAACATCTGGGACCTGAATTCCAGAAAATGGCAGAAGAGAAGTTTAAAGCCATCAACGAAGCCTATCAGCAGATCAAAATTGACCGTGGGATATAAAGATGAATAACGGAGTGCTATATTTTCCTTCGACCAGTCTATGTTTTCTATCCTTCAAGAACCTCAGGAAGACAAAAACTACGACCAGGCAAGCAAGCTCCAGTCTACGCCAAAAGGCTTCGCCCTGGCAGGCAGGACAGGCTCAGCTCAGCATGACACACTCCGTTAGATTTGTCTCCCTGCCTGCCAGGTCGAAGCTGACAAGCGTAGACTGGAGTTCATCGAAGGGTCAGAAGACAAACCGTCAAAAAGATAAATCCTTAATAATCGAGCATTATCATGAGTAATCCCGGAGAAAAAGCAGGGCAGTATCCATTCACCCGTGGTATCTATGATGAAATGTACCGCTCACGTAAATGGACCATGCGTCAGTATGCCGGTTTTTCCAGTGCAGAAGATTCTAATACCCGCTATCGTTATTTGTTGGATCAGGGGCAGACCGGTCTCTCTGTAGCCTTTGATCTTCCCACTCAGATCGGTTATGATTCAGATGATCCTTTATCAGAAGGTGAGATCGGGAAAGTAGGGGTTCCCATCGATACGCTGGCAGATATGGAAATTCTTTTTCAGGAGATTCCGCTTGATAAGGTATCAACCTCCATGACCATCAATTCCACGGCAGCGATTTTGCTGGCCATGTATCAGGTGGTATCCGAGAAACAAGGTGTCAGTAGTGAACAGCTCCGGGGAACCATTCAAAATGATGTTCTTAAGGAGTACATCGCTCGCGGCACTTACATTTACCCGCCCAAGCAATCCCTGCGCTTGATCACAGATCTATTTTCCTACTGCAATGAGCATATCCCCAATTGGAATACTATATCTATATCAGGATATCATATTCGTGAGGCTGGCTCGACGGCCGCTCAGGAACTGGCTTTTACATTTGCCAATGGTATAGCCTATGTAGAAGCAGCTTTAGCCGCCGGTATGGATGTGGATACATTTGGAGCACGACTCTCATTTTTCTGGAATGCCCACAATGATCTATTGGAAGAGATTGCTAAGTTCCGGGCATCTCGCCGGATCTGGGCCAAGATCATGAAGGAACGTTTTGGAGCCACTAATCCCAAAGCCATGATGTGCCGTTTTCATACCCAAACCGCTGGATCCACCCTGACTGCTCAGCAAATTGATAATAATGTCGTTCGGGTTACACTCCAGGCTTTGGCAGCAGTCCTCGGTGGCACCCAATCTCTGCACACGAATGCAAGGGATGAAGCCCTGGCACTTCCAACAGAGGTCTCAGCCAGGCTGGCCCTGAGAACTCAACAGATCATCGGATTTGAGAGTGGGGTGACAGAGTATGTAGATCCAATGGCCGGATCAGAAGTGATCGAGAGCCTTACTGATAAGTTGGAAGAAGAAGTCTTCAGCTACATCCAGAAGATTGATGCTTTGGGAGGTGCCGTCAAGGCTATAGAAACAGGCTATTTTCAAAATGAGATCGGGGCTAGTGCCTACCGTTACCAACAGGAAATTGAAAACCAGAACCACACTATCGTGGGCGTGAATCAATTCAAAATGGATGAGGATATCCAACATGAAACCCTGGAGTTGGGTAGCAAGGCATCCCAGCGTCAGTTGACGCGTCTTAAGCGAGTTAAAAGCGAGAGGAATCAACAGGCTGTTCAAACTGCTTTAGCCAATCTGACTATTGCAGCTGAAAGTGATCATGAAAATCTCTTCCCCTATATACTGTCAGCAGTCCGGGAATATGCCTCCATTGGTGAGATCTCAAACACCCTCCGTGCGGTCTTTGGTGAGTATAGCGGTAATTGATCATATATATGTCTATAAATCGTGAGACATCTTTCTTGATCGCTTCAATACATTTCTGGTACGAACACGCGTTTCGATACATTTTTCGCAAAGCCTGTCCTGTCGGCCTGATAGAATCTTTTTGGCGTAGGCTGAAGCCTGCCGAAGGACTCAAAATACTCAACGACCGTTTTTTCTCATCTTATTCATTAATCAAACAACGGATTACCCGGAAACGAACCCTGAGTGATTGCGAAGCAATCGTATCGAAGGGAAACATAACACTAAATTCTTCATGAACCCCAGCTCAATCAAATCCTAACAATTCTGACCCATGATTTCCCATCC
>JAUVKO010000122.1 GCA_030596225.1 Fidelibacterota bacterium | reverse complement strand
CATGCAGTAGAAGTGCATTTGCCAGTATTCCGGGTACATTTGCCAGGTGCTTATCCTTTAACTCACCCTCAGATGTGCGGTGTTGAGACAAACTGCCATTCAGGTTTAGCACTGTCTGTTTATAAAGAGCAGTTCTTAGCTCGAACTCGATTCCTTGATGCAAAGTTAAAGCAGCTGATTCCACTCCAAATGTACCATCTTGAAAGTCATAGATATTACTGAGCAGTTCATTTTCATACCGGATCTGATATAAGTTGATCTTTACCCGCTGCTCTCCATTAAACCAATTCAAACCAAGCTCTTTGTTGAGTACAAACTCAGCTGGCGCCGGCTGCGGTGTGCTCCGTACATCATCTGCTTCTATGATCTGCTCATCTGCAGGTTCTTTCTGGGCGGTTCCCACACCGCTAAAAATACTCAAACTATTGCTCAGGGCATAACTAAGGCCAACTCTGGGATTGAAAAACTGCCAATCTGCAGCAAGATCCACACCGCTGGCGTGTCCGATCTGTTCCTGATTCAATTGCCATTGAATCATTTGAGTCCTTATATCCACACTTCCGGTCAGCTTTGGGGTGATTCTAAGCAAGAAGTGTCCAAATGCCGTGACGAGCTGTTTCCGGCCTTCATAGGCATAGTACTCGTAGGTATCGGGCAGGATGCTCGCCAGACTAGAGTCACTAAGCTCCATAACTTCACCAAAATGGTTTCCCGTATAACTCCTCAATTCCAAACCAATATCGGATCTCCACTTACTCGCCTCATAGGTCCACACCGGTGTGATTCCCCAATAAATATTGTTAATCCATTTCCTGCGCAGCAAGTCGGTTTCAAGAACCAACTCAGTGCTGTCAGGGTAATGGTCTTCAATATCCAGATTATATGAGTAGAAATCCTGACCAAATTTCTCGACCTCATAAAATCCTCTCCCCTTTACAACATATGCTACATTATGCAATGACGAGTGGTCATTGATCAGGTAGCGGGTGTTCAAAGAATAGATCTGTTGAAAATAATCATCCTTGAAGGGCACGGTCCAGGGCATCTTTTGGCGGCGCAGATCCGGATCATCCAAATATGCTTTGCTGACCCCGTCCCATTGCAGAATACTGAGTTCATTTCCCAGAGTTGCCCGAAACTGATTGATCAAACCAGCTGCACGATGCTCCACTGCAAATATTAATGACTGTTGTTCTGATCTGGAATCTACCCGATATCCATCAGAATTTAACAGGGAGCCTCTCAGACTAAGGCTCAGGTCCTTACCAAACCTGGATCCGGATTGATATTCCAATCGATATTTTTCCGTGTCATACGACCCCCTGATAACTCCCAGGTTTAATTGTTCGTGATCCGAACTAATCCTTGTATTTATATTGATCGATCCGCCAAAAGCACTGGCGCCATAAAGACTGCTACCCACGCCTCTCTGAATCTCCACCTCTTCCGCATTGCTTAGAATATCCCCATGATCCACCCAGTACACCTGGTGGCTCTCATTATCATTCAAGGGAACATTATCCAGCATGACAGCAATCCTACTTTGATCAAAACCCCGAATGGAGACATAGGAATATCCAGTGCCATTCCCGGATTCACTATAGGCATGAACTCCCACCTCTGAGCTAAGTATCATGGGCACATCCTCAACCGTATAGCGTAGTCCGATCTCCTTCTCATCAAGGATAGAATAGGCAACCGGCGTGATACCCGGGATGACCCGATTGGCAGTTACTCTGATGGTTTGCCCCTCCAGTATGCTCGATCTCAGGATGATCTCATGGGATATATTCTGAGAACTCAGTTGAATGGACTCATAGCCCATACAGCGAATAGTAATACTATCTTCTGTGAACAGGACCAGCTTAAATTTACCGTTACTGTCGGTAATAGTCCCTATGTCACCGGAAAATATTTCAGCACCGGGAATCGCCTGTCCGCTGTGCCTGTCAATAACACGTCCTTGAATATGACGTGTGTCAGCAAATAGCGTATTGCTGAAAATGATAAAAATCAAAGTGAAGAAAAGTGATCTATGAAGCATGGCAAGCTCCCTTCGCTGGCATTATCCAGATCAGGTTCAAAGGGTTTGATCTCAGCCCGGACTCCACGGGAGTCACCGGACACCCCGGTCAACGGTGATAATATAACTAAAAGATGAAGCAGGTCACACAGAATCGTTTTATGTGACAAAAAAAGAAACCGCCCAATCAGGACGGTTTTTAACATTTATTTTGCGGAAGAAGATCAGCCGATGACGGCATCCACTTTGGCTGTGATCTGTGGCTTAGGTACAGCACCAACCAGCATCTGTGCCACTTCACCATTGTTGAATATTAATAGACTGGGGATACTGCGAATCCCGTATTTTTGGGCGACTGCAGGATTACCATCGACATCTAATTTGCCCACCTTCAGCTTATCTTCATAGTCTTTCGCAATCTCAGCAACAACCGGAGCAACCATTTTACAGGGCATACACCAAACAGCCCAAAAGTCTACCAGAACCGGTAAATCAGAATTAACAACTTCGTCATCAAAGTTGTCGTCGGTAAATTCGATCACATTTTCAGCCATTTTCTCTCCCTAAGCGTTCAATTCGTTTTCCAAACCTGCAGAAGATAAATGTGAAGTCATATATGTCAAGGCCAACAATTCCACAAATTCATCAAGCACGAATCCAGCGGATAATCTCCGGCAAATTGACCCGTTTTCCATACAACAGAATCCCTGTCCGAAACACTTTTGCCGCCAGCCGTATGCTGCCATACACACTAATCATCAGCAGTGCAATGGTTGATACAACCTGGACAATAGTGGTTTCTCCCACGGCGATCTTGATCATCATGAAAAAGGGTGTCACCAATGGGATATAGCTCATAATATTGACCAGAGTTGAATTCGGGTTTTCAATGACAATGGTCCATAAGAGCATGGGAATTATAGCAATGAAAGTAATGATCTGAATGGCCTGCTGTGCTTCCTGCTCAGAATCGAATAAGGCTCCCACCCCTATATATATCCCCGCATAAAGCAGGTAACCCAAAATAAAATAGACGAAATAGAGCAGCCCGATAGTTGGTGTGACGAGGGAAAGATCATAATAATTCCCGACTAATATTCCCGCCAGCAGATAGATCGTGGATTGAGTCAGTCCCAGGAGACCAAGCCCCAGGATCTTGCCACCCATAAGATCATGGTAACTCACTGTTGAAAGCAGCACTTCAATCACCCGGGAAGAGCGTTCTTCCAGTACCGCCCTTAATAATAGCTGACCACCGGTAAAGATACCAAGGAACAATAGAAACATAAAAACAAAAGGTGCGATGTAATCAGCGATAAGCTCATCGGTTTCGCTCTTTTCAAGTGCTCCCACTTCGTAATGATCAATTGCAATATCAAAGAACAACTTGTCCACGGTTCCCTCAGGCAAATTCAGAGCATTGACTCTCTGCTGGATGAGAATATCCTTTAATTCAACTTCGATGACTTCTGTCAGTCTGAAATTTGAACTGCTGCGGGCATAAAGTCTTACCTCAGGTGATTCTCTGAAATTGCCGGGAATCACAAAATAGCCATCCAGTGACTTTTCGTTCACTAAAGCATCGAATTGAAGCTGCAACACAGTAAATTCACCTTCTGCAACAGCAAGATTAAGTGGTGGCTGGTCCTGATCTGCATAGCGTTCATCCAGAGCCAGGGCTAACTGATTTCCGAAGTAAGCAGTCTCATCGATCAAGCCAAACATTTTGGATTCCAATCCGGCTCCGGAACCGGCCATGTAACCAGTGCCCAGGCTTATCCCCAGAATTAGGATTGGCATTCCAAAGGTACCGATAATAAACCATTTTGAACGAATCCGACGACGATATTCAAACCAGGCTATCTTGAGAAAGCTCATGCTGCATTCCCATTCACAAGCTGAATAAATATATCTTCCAGTCCCGGTTCAGCCATACGTACAGTTCTCAGGTCAAATAGTGCGTTTGCTTCAGCAATTAATTTTTGCTTATTATGATCGTCTAAGTGAAAAAATGCTGAACCCGATCTGATCTCAGCATCGTTTACTTTAAAAAAGCTGTGCTCCAGATCTGAGAGATCTTCCGGGATGATCTGCAATTGAGCTATGCCATAAGCCTTCTTGATCTCGCTTAATTTTCCGGACATGACCAACTTACCCTGATTGATCAAAGCGACATCATCACAGATCTTTTCCACTTGATCCATTTGATGAGAACTGAAAATGATTGTCTTCCCGGCTGCTTTCATCTCTTCAAGTATCTCTTTAAGCAGCAACTGGTTCACCGGATCAAGCCCGGAAAAGGGTTCATCCAGCAGCACATACTGTGGGTCATGCAGAATGGTATTGATAAACTGAAGTTTTTGCTGATTGCCCTTGGAAAGCTCATTGACCTTGGATTGAAGCCGATCTCCCAGAGCAAATCTGTCTAAATAGGTTTTGATCTTATGATCGGCATCTTTCACATTGCGCAGATGGGCAAAGTATAGCAGGGTTTCATGAATGGATATTTTCTGATACAGTCCCCGCTCTTCAGGCAGATAACCGATCTGATTGGCCGGCGGTCTTTGTTCTGAACCATCGAACAAGATAGAACCACTGTCCGGATGAATGATATTCATCAGCATTCTGATGGCAGTTGTCTTCCCTGCCCCATTGGGCCCCAGGAAACCAAAGATACGACCCCTATGCACTTGTAAACTGAGTGCATCGACCGCTTTTATGGAATCATACTGTTTTGAGATCTCAAGCAACTCGATCATACTATGATTCCTTGTTTAGCATTCAGAAGGGCTTTGTCCCTCGTCCCTCGACTTAGGTCTTCGCCTTACGGCTACGCCCCCACAAGCCGCTCCAGTCTTCGTTCTTATCGAACTACGCCCTGGCAAGCGGGATGATGGCTCTTGGGTATTATACCAAGGAGTCACACTGAGTCCACTTGCCTTGCCGAAGCTTGTCTTCCTGAGCCTGCCTGCCTGGTCGTAGTCCGCGTAGGACGTAGTGGAGTTACTACAAAAAAGTGGACACATAAAGAAGACTAAGCCGCCCATTTGATTGATTGTTGATAATATTGATCTGGTGATAAATATCCCAGAGCTGAATGTTTTCTGATCCTGTTGTAGAACACTTCAATATACCTAAAGATACTGTTTCTGGCCTGAGCCCTTGTCCAATAGCGTTCGTGGTATACCAGTTCGGTTTTCAAGGTTTTGAAAAAACTCTCAGCAACAGCATTATCATAACAGTTACCCTTACCACTCATACTCTGAATAATATCATGCTTGTCGAGCAGCTCTCTGAAATCCTTAGCAGCATATTGAATGCCCCGGTCAGAATGGAAGATCATTCCAGGTTTAGGTTTGTGGTTCATCAGGTATTGTCTCATGGCAGCAACAGTAGTTTGCTTAACAGTCATTCTGTTACTCATGGACCAACCCACTATCTTCCTGTGAAAGAGATCCATTATAGTCGTCAGGTAGAGCCAACCTTCTCTGGTACGGATATAGGTGATATCAGATACCAGAATGAGTCCTGGTTCTGATACATAAAAATTCTGATCAAGCAGATTGGGTGATACGGGCAGATTGTGATCTGAGTTGGTGGTGACTTTGAACTTGCGTTTGATCTTTGACCTGATACCATTTGCCTGCATTAATCGAGCAACACGAGGACGACTAACTGGATATCCCCATTTAACCAGGTCATCAGTGATCCGAGGGCAACCATATATCTTTTCACTAAGTCTATGACTCTTCCTGATCTTCAAGACTAGAATACGATTTTCACGATCCCGATTACTCTCAGGTCTATCTATCCAGGCATAATAACCGCTCCGGCTAAGCCGCAATACTCTGCACATCTTCTCGACACCAAATATGGAACGGTTGTGGTGTATGAACTCATACTTCATCTGGGATCCTTTGAGAAAATGCTCACTACTTTTTTTAATATGTCACGTTCCTCTGTTACATGGCGGAGTTCGCGCTCTAACGTCCTGATCTGTTCTTGTTCAGGATCTTGTAAATGACCTGTTCCCGGAAATGCATTTTCCTTATCGGCTAGATACTGGCTCTTCCACTTGCCGAGAAGATCAGATCTTATACCTAAATCATCTGATATAGTTCTTGCTGTTTTGTCACTACGAAGCAATAACTCAACTGACTCACGTTTGAATTCAGCGGTGTACTGTCGTCTCGTATTGTCTGTTACCATTTTGATTACCTCCGTAGACAACTTAAGTCTTCTCGTACTGTCCACCAAAATGTAGTAACTTCAAAACCTCTGCAAGAGGGTCAAGATGCTTCGACGGGCTCAGCATGACACCATCACACTTCACCTTTATCCCCAATATTCAATTTTAATTTTTAAATCTTCAATGAAAAAGTTTCCCTTGCCAGCTATCCCGGTGCCTAAGCTCCAGATCCATGAGGTGGGTCAGCTTGGGAATATTATAACCCCAGCGGGGAGCGACCAGAATATCATCCGGTGCATCACCAAACAGTCGCTGGATGACGATCCCCGGATCTAGATCCTCCAGGATATCGGCCACCAGCTCTATGTATTCATCAGCCTGGAACAGGGGGAAGGGTTCGTCCAGATACCGTTTGGCCAGCACCGTTCCTTTCACCACATGCAATTGATGGATCTTCAGGAAATCCAATTCCAGGTCATTGGCAGCCAACCCG
>JAUVKO010000093.1 GCA_030596225.1 Fidelibacterota bacterium | reverse complement strand
TTTTGAATTAGATTGTTTGCTCATGAGACCAACACAAATCACAAGAAATATCCCTCATAAAAGAAAAATTCAAATGGAGTTTGTATGTCAAAAATTGTAGATGTTTTTAGCCGTCAGATCATGGATTCCCGTGGGAATCCCACCGTTGAAGTAGATGTATATTTAGAGAGCGGAGCCTTTGGCCGGGCTGCTGTGCCTTCAGGTGCTTCCACCGGAGAGCATGAAGCCGTGGAGCTGAGAGACGGGGATAAATCCAAATACCTCGGTAAAGGGGTAACCCGGGCTGTTGCCAATGTGAATGACATTTTAGCCAAAGCTGTCATTGGTATGGAAGCGGTTGAGCAACGTGCTGTAGATGAGAAAATGATTGCCACCGACGGGACAGAGAATAAGGCTAAACTGGGTGCTAATGCTATTTTGGGTGTTTCTCTGGCAACAGCTAAAGCAGCCGCCATGGATTTTGATCTAACCCTTTATGAATATCTGGGTGGTGAGGATGCCACTCTGCTTCCGGCTCCCATGATGAATATTCTCAATGGTGGTGAACACGCTGACAATAATGTGGATTTTCAGGAGTTCATGGTCTATCCGCTGGGTGCTAAAACATTTGCTCAGGCTTTGCAAATGGGTGCCGAGACTTTTCACCAGTTAAAGAGCGTTCTAAAAAGCAAGGGCATGAATACATCCGTAGGTGATGAAGGAGGCTTTGCTCCCAACCTGCGCTCCAACGAGGAAGCTGTGGAAGTCATCCTCGAAGCTATCGAAAAAACCAGTTACAAAGCCGGGAAAGACCTATTTATTGCTTTGGATGTTGCTTCTAGTGAAATCTATGATGCAGACACAGGTCTCTACTCTCTCGCCGGTGAAGGACGAACACTTAACTCAGATGAGATCGTAGATTTTTATGCTGACTGGGTTTCAAAATATCCCATCGTTTCTATTGAAGATGGTATGGACGAGAATGACTGGGAAGGTTGGCAGAAACTCTATGCAAAGCTGGGTAATCAGATTCAGCTTGTGGGTGATGACCTTACAGTAACCAACCCTGTAAGACTTCAGAAAGCCATTGATCTATCGGCCATGAATAGTATCCTTGTTAAATTAAATCAGATCGGGACATTAACAGAAACTCTGGACACCATCAAGTTAGCTCACGAGAATAATATGACCTGTGTGATCTCCCACCGCTCCGGTGAGACTGAAGACACTACTATTGCAGACCTGGCAGTAGCCACCGGTGCCGGACAGATCAAAACCGGATCAGCTTCACGCAGTGATCGTATTGCTAAATACAACCAATTGCTGCGAATTGAAGAGGAACTTGGCGATTTGGCAACCTTTAAGGGTTATAAAGCTCTGAATCTGAAATGAGTGAAGTGCTCAGGCTAAATTCCACGACTGTAGCGATCTCATATTTTCTGACTAATCAAGATTCAGAGATTGCTTCAGTCGGTTCTACCTTCGTTTGTAAAGACTTTTCTGCATGATTGTCTTATAAAAAAAGGATGAGAGAGAATAGTTATGGCTCAGAAGAACAAGATAAGATCTAGGAATAGCAGACGGACAGGAGGTCTGTTTGAGAACAAGCTGGCCTGGATTACCGGGGCTATCATCTTAATGATCCTTTTTCAGCTGTTTGTGTTGCGAGACGAGGGTGTTTATAGTCTTCTGCAACTCAAACAGGAGATCCGTGATATGGAAGCCCACATTGCCCGGCTGGAAATGGAAAAAACTGAGCTGGAAAGTGAACGAGATCGTTTACTGAATGATCCCGATTACCTGGAGCGAATTGCCCGAGAACGCTTTCGTATGGCGAAACCGGGAGAGAAGGTTTTTCATGTGATCATCGAGTCTAAAAAGGGTGATCAAGCACACTAAGAGATTTCTTATGCTTGTATTGAGACCTTCCCTTGCGGGTATTGTAAAGCTTGTTGTCCTCGGCATGCTTTTGTCATGGGGAACAGCTCGGGGTGCGGCTCAGGATTCGCTGGCTTATATTTTTCGTCAGGATAATCTTTCTACTAATAATGATCTTAAACTGAATCACAAAGTTAATCTTGTACGGAGTACACTTAGCATCAATGAAGCATTGCGATACAAACTGTTTGCCTACAGTAACAGTATTACTCAGAGTAAGCAATATTCCATTGAACATCGACTGCGGAGTGATTGGTCATGGGGTGAACGGTGTAATAAAAGTGTTCGCCTTGAGAATAGCCATTATCAGGATCATCGTACAGGTCTGGCTTCCACCATCACAAACTGGGCCCTTTTAGCCGGTGTTAAGCGAGATGATAAGTTTTCTGCTTTTCTGGGAGGTAGATCAGTAGAACGGTACGGGATTGTGGATGAAGGCTGGACGGCTGAATTGGATTTGCAGCACGCCTGGAAGACCGATTCTCAGAGATCTTCAGTCTCACTTTCAGGGGTGAGAGATCAACTGGCAGAGCACCTGAACCATTCATTAAAAACTCAGGCGGACTACTTCATCCGCTTTAGTAACATTTCTACTTTCCAGACCAGTCTCAACCATGAAGCTCGTTTGCAGTCATTCTTTACTGATTCATTGGGGAGTTCGCAATCACGTCACAACGAAAATTTGCAATGGCAGAACCGCTTTACTTACCATTTGAAGAAAGACCTGCGACTTTATCATCAACTGAACTGGGGAGATCAACTAACCGAGATCAATCAGGAAAAAGTGAGCGCAAACACCACTAAAAAGCTTTTTGGAGAGGAGCGTAAACGTTTCTCGCTGGTCAATGAGACTGGTTTGGCGCTGAAACGCCCATATTTTTCGTCATTCAGTACATTCAAGGTTAACAATTCTCAAAATAAATATTATGTGGACTATACACAAGTGTTATACCAATTAAGAGAACAGCTTACCTGGCAGATACCCGGTTTGGTGGATTCACTTTCATGGACAACCCTCTTATCCAGGTTGGAGTATGACACACCGGATACCACTAACGATGATGATCGAGATGAATGGCGGCTTAATAACGAACTACGCTTTATCTGGCAACCAAGTCCATTTTATTCGCTGGAACTAGGTACCAAACTCAGTATGTTTCATCTCATCTACTTGTTCAATACGCGTAGTTCAGAAAATCACTGGAATCGGAATTTGGTGCTTTGGTCAGGTGTGAGTTGGCGTCGCCAATCCTGGGATGGTGAAGGTCGTGCCCGGATACGCAGCAATTATTTTGACTATGATTACGAAGATCTTTTTATTGAAATGGAGCAGCCGGCTCGCAGTTTTGTGCATCGTTCTCTGGATCTTCAAAATAAACTCACTTATCACTTCAATCAGCGTTGGTCTGTTGCCACCAAACTGGCTGCACGTTGGGAAGATGATGGACGCTTAGACTGGGATGCATTTGTGCAACAGGTAACCAGCGAACGGGAACAACTTGAAGTGATCATCAGACTATTTTATAATTACCAGGGTTGGCAGGGCTGGGTCGGATATCTAGGACATGAAAGATCGACCAGATATTCTGCTGGAAATCGTGAAACTGAACTGTGGCATGGTGAAGGTCCCCTGCTGGGCCTTAGACACCATTTGGGAAGTCGACTATATCTTGATACAGATGCTAGATTTATTTCGGTTCAAGATCAGGAACGGGAATATCTACTTCCAAAGGTTAATATTACACTTGTTTATCGTTAACAAAATTTAATAACAATCCAGTAGAGGCGTAACCCCGCCTATGACGGGATCTTTGACATGTTACGCCTCTACTATACCTGTTTTGCCATATTCAGAATTTGGCAAAGGTTTTTCAAGTTCATCAATACGTTCATTAAGATTATCCAGATGGCTGGCCAGATGCGTTTGAACATCACGAATAGCCTGATTGTAGTAATGGGGACCAAGGTGTTCGCTGAAATAATCCAATAGGAATTCAGCCTCGAAATTTCCCAGTTCCTGTTCCATCTCCTTTAAGAAGTAGTCCTGGATCTTGCCGATCAATTCATCTTTCATCTTGCGTGAAAATGTGAGATTCATGAGGATCACTCCTATGCTGAAAGCTGTTGCCCTAAACCGATATTTGCATTAACATAGCCCACACTTTTAAAACATCCTTCAAAAGTTAAAAATTGGGTAATTTTATGATTCAGATCAGAAAAATGCTGTTTATGCGGTATTTTATCCTGGGAACCGCACTTATTTCATCATCACTCTTTGCCGCTTTTGAATATCACGGAATGGGTTGGCCTGCTGCTGCGGCAAATATCACGGTCATTGGTGATCCTCACCCAGACCGTCTATTGGTAAACCCATCATTAATGATTAATGATGTCCATTCACAGATTGGACTCCAATATCAACGACCATTTGGAGGTTTGGATCTGCAAGCAGGTTCTCTTACTGCACTGTATCGGATTGCTTCGATACCGGTGATCAGCGGCCTTGAATATTTTGGGGATGAATTGTACTCAGAGATGATCCTGACGAATGGGACGTCCTGGTCTATTGATCCAGGATTTCAATCCGGAATCAATCTGGGGCTTTATCATCTTAGTATTGGCGGGTTTGATTCCCGAACCACCCTTACACTCTCTGCTAGTTTGCTAATAGAAATCTCGGATGATATTCACATTGGTTCCACCTTAGAACATTTGGTGCAAATGGGAAAAACTTTAACTATTCCCCAAAGATTTCTACTTGGTACTGAGTATGATGCAGGTTTCATCAAGTTTATGTTTGCAATTGAGAAGGAGGCAGCTCTGCCCCTGGAACTCTGCATTGCCATGGTCACCTCACGCGAATCCAGGTGGCAGCTTGCAGTTGGTTATCGAGATCTCAGTCAATCTTTTTCAGCCGGTTGGCGGTTCACATTCGGAAAAATCGGAATACACTATACTGGAGTGCTCCATCCGGATCTACCTGTTTCCCATGGTTTTGGATTGGAACTGCTCCTGCCATGAAAGCCTGGGTATTGGTTCTGCTATTCAGCTCATTCGCAATGACGCAGACAGATATGAATTCCTTACCAGATGAAACTGATGATCCTGATGAACAGCAGTTCATCAATGCATTGCTTACCCGGATTTTTACTCCCCTCGATCTTGAGCTTGCGGATTCTACAATACTAGGCTCCAAAGGATTCTCGCTTGAAGCTATTGAATTGATTTTGGAATGGCAGAAAAATGGTGTTACGGAAAAGGGATATCAACGTTTGCACAAGAAATTGAATCCGGATGACATTCAACTTTTATCTGGAACGGTGCGTGGTGAGCATGATCTTACTCAAATCGTGTTCCGTCAACGGATTCAATACAGCCCCTCACTGGAAGGTTGGCGTATTCTCCATAAAGGAAGGGTGCATAATGACTGGCTGAGTTTAGTTTTTTTAATAGAACAAGACCCGGGTGAAATGAGTTTATCCGATCATTCTATTCTTGCTGTAAGTAGTGATCGGATACCTGGATTAACAAAATTGCTTGTGGGTGACTTTCATGTTGTCTGGGGAAGTGGTTTGCTATTGGATCAACAGGGGCGCAGAATGGGCCTGAGTCCGTCGAGCCTGGTGAAAAAACTTCGCTTGGCACTTACTCCTCATTACTCTACTCGGGAGACCGACTATTTCCATGGAATTGCCGGTGAGTGGCATATACGGCAGCTACAAGGATTTGCATTTATTTCCAATAGAACAGCACTGGGACGCTTTGAGGCAGGGAAATTCCATGAAGACTCGGACGGTATCCATTCTCCGGATAGGTCTTATGCAATGAAGAATCTGCAAATGGCTGGCCTGGCTGGGATCTATCATGGTCCTGGAATCCAGGTGTATTTAGCGACTCTATTTGATCCAGCTTCAATTTTAAATCCTGGAATAGAGTTGGGTATGCAGTGGCAATTGAATCAATCCCAATCAATACAGACCTTCACAGACAATCTTAGATTACAAGAGGGGAGATCTATTATCAGTTGGTCATACAAGATCAAACCTTTCCAGATAGCAGTTCAATACAGATGCTTTCAAACCACAGAGCAGAATTCCTCTAGCTCCATTTTTTCAATGTTGGGTTCTCAGGCTTTGAATGAACAAGGTCTTTCTGCAAGACTGCAAATCAGGCCGGGAAGCCGACTTTTATTGCGTTATTCACTGGATACCGGGACTGCCGCGCACCTGCATGCATTATCTGAGTTACGTAGGGTCATTCAACACAAAGCTCAACTTCATCATAGAGGATCATGTCGAGATTGGCAATTAGATTGGACTCAAAAAGAGGATGGACCATTTATTCCAGATGATATTTGGGCTGAAGAAGTTCAATTTACTCATATTAATAAGTTTGCGGTGTCCTTGAACGAAAAGATATCACCTGGTTTCCAATATCGCCTGAATCTTAAGACTGCCAGTCAGCCTGGAATCAGATCGGTTCTAATTCAACAGCGGATATTGGTGACTTCTGATAGTTGGAAGGGAGCGGCGGGTTTTGCCAGGTACTCGATACCTGCATATACCTTACGCCTGAGTATATATGAATCTGGTTTGGCTGAGAGTTTTAGCTTTTTTACTGCATATGAGGACGGACAGCGCTGGTTTCTGTATCTAAAACAAAACACTAGTAAACAGACTAATCTTGAGATTCGTATAGCAGGAAATCATCTTTATCAGAATTCAGGACCTGCAAAACAACTTGAGTTTAGTTTCCAGTTGTCCGTTGTCTTATAAAACTTGACCGACTAATTTGAGTGCTAATTATGATTCGTAGTCGATATATAATATTATGTCTTTTTTTACTCTTTGCAGTATCATCACTTCAAGCTCGACGTACTGAACTGATCCTGCAAAAAGCTTCCGATGAACGTTACGTGCCGGCTATCCCCGTCTATGTGATCAATCAGTATCAATACATATCGCAACAGGATCTATTGAATGCCTATAAAGTATCTGCATTCCTGAATCCAGCTGTTCGGAAAACAGTTTTCCGGTTAGGTCTCTTGAAATTTAAAGTGACTGCCTACAATCATTATATCATGGTGGAAGACAAAACCTTCCAGATGTCACATGACGTAATCTATTTTGACGGAGAGACTTATCTTCCCATGGATGATTTTGTGGGCATTCTCAAACAAGTTGGCTTGGTTTCTACTGTTACTATTCTCACTGGAACAGATACTGCCGACCTTCAGGTGCAGAAAACAGAAGAGCATCCTGAACTATCTCCTTTCGATATTGTTTCCGCCACTATCGAAGAGCGCCAGAATGGTACTGTAATCCGCATTCGAACGGCTAATCGCTACAATGCAAAATCAGTTAAAGCCTGGATCAACCGCGAAGAATGGCTCTATGTAACACTACCGGGTGCCACAGTGAACAAGACCACTCTTGATCAGACACAAATCCCGAAAAACAGCAGCATTCGTACAGTAACAGCAGACCAGTTGGATGGCACTTCACAATTAACCTTCCGTCTGCGTGGAACGGTAGAGGGGGTGGATGTGCTTCATCGCCAATCTCCTCCCGAGATTCTATTAACTATTCGTCGCCCTTACGTCATTGATCAGACCCACTATTTGAACCAGGAACGCGCCAAATGGAAATTTGACAAGATTGTGCTGGATGCCGGTCATGGAGGTCATGACCCCGGAGCTCGTGGCAATGGACTCAAAGAAAAAGACATAGTTCTGGATGTTGTAAAGCGCCTGGGTAAGTTAATTGAGACCCGAACAGATATTGAGGTCGTCTATACCCGGAAGACCGATGTATTCATCCCTCTGTGGGAACGAACCAAGAT
>JAUVKO010000207.1 GCA_030596225.1 Fidelibacterota bacterium | reverse complement strand
AGTGATTTCTCCATATGAATATGCCCTGATCGCAAAATGGTAATTCTGACCATTGATTAACGGCGTTCCGCCACTTAAAACATCTTCTTTGATCGAGATCATGTGCTCAAGTCCGTTATCCGAACCATAATGAATAATCATGTTTTGCAGGATACCATAACTATCAAAGGCCATATCTTCAATGATTCCCACACCATTGGGAATATCAAAGGTATTGAGCAAAGTCCAGGGTCCCTGGGCAGTAGGTCCTTGAAAGATCTCATAGCCCTCAAATAGATAGCCTGAGTAGCCGCCCCACATGCCTGATTCCAGCTCATCAGCACCATCGTACCAATTGAGAGTGATCTCCTCATCACTTGGGCTGGCAAGAATATTTGGTGCTTCCATGGAGAATGATTCAAATCCAGTATTAATGCCGAACTCCGCATAGCGACTTGTATATCTCAGATTGGAGATGGCATCCAGATGATTTGCACCATCCACAATGATCAAGGCAGCCTGGATGACCTCGACACCTGGTTCAAGAATATCAGCTTGACCATTATTATTTATATCGTCCCAGGGTTCCATATCAAAAGGACCCGTACTCATTAAGAAACGACGGTCCCCCCCATCACGAAAGTCTATATCAGTCCAGCCTGTGTGGTTCACCGGATCGCCGGGTTGCAGAAACGTTGTCGTTGCACCCCACGGCTCGATATAGGGAATACCATCAGATGCCCGTAAGCCACGTAGCGAATTATAAGCCTCCTCTACATTTTGGGGATTAGCATAGCGACTATCACTACTGAGATAAAAAACAAAGGCTGTCATGTCTAACGGGTACATAATCCCCATGGGTCCCCGGAAAAAATCATAGCCAACTGCCGGAGGTCTTAAGCCGTAGACCAGGTCAGAGCGGCCGTGATTGTACGCATATCCCAGGGATAGATTCGGGTCGCAGCCCACAGCATCATCACTTCCATCACCAATGTCAATATCACTCCAATAGGCATAGTATAAACTGTCAATTGACCCGCCACTTTTGTTGACCAGGGTGATGGTATGGAACTGGACATTGTCATAGATGGGCTCATCGGGTAGGGTGTAGATCAGGACCTGAGCCTCCAGTCCAAGAGGAGCAGTATCCCACAAATTGTTGTGAGCCGTTGTATCCCAGTCATTCATCACATACCAGGCCATCTCATCTCCGGAAAAGAGAGGGGGGTCTTCCCCGCTAACAAATAGACCATCCGGTGGATCATAAACACCATCCAGGTCAAAGTCCGTATAACTCTCGTTATTGTCCCGCACATCATTCCCATTGAGATCGTCGAAGAACTCGCCATCGTGGGCTGGAGCTCCATCAGATGCCGGCCAGGTGGCATATTCTCTGGAATAGAATTCTGAGGTCGGATCCGAGGAATTCCAATCCTGGATATGGTAAATCTCGTGGAGTGGCGTGTTCACTGGTACATCACTGGTGGGCAACTTTGTCTGAGTGTCATAGGGAATAACGCCCGGGGTCCACTCTGACATGTATTCAGCAGCAGCGCTACGCAGCTCACCATCCACTTGACCAATGGCCCATATTCCGGAGGTAAACACGGCCGTTTTGCCGGATCCTGTGGGCCATTCTCCACCTGCGCCACCCGTGGGATTTTGATGGGTTAAATGTCCCTGATTACTGATCCAGCTGCTAATATTGTTGCCCTCAAATTGCTGGAGTTCAATGCTTGAGGCTTTAAAAAGATGATTTGGGTTTGTGTCCTGGGCAAAGCTGAGTCCCAGCGAAAAAAATCCGATCATGATGATCATTTGATAGAATGAATTGGTCTGTTTGCTGCTCATTGCTTAAACCTGTGCCATTTTTTTTAAACTACTGATACTTCAATTTCTCCGATCACTTCGATCACCTCGATACGTCCCGCACAGAGCGGGACACCTGCCTATGCCAAAGCGGCTTCGCGCAGGCAGGCTCGGTGACCAGATCTGAATCGGTCGTTGCCAGCCGCGGCATAGCTGAGCGAAGCCGGGAGTATTTCGAACTTGTGAGAAATGTATCGAAACGCCCGTTCTTGCTAGATTCATCGGATCAAGACTGCCTTTTGAACATCTCGATACTCCGCTGTGGAGAATGAGATCATATAAACCCCACTGACGACCTGCTGGCCATTATTATTTAGACCATTCCACTGAAGTGAGTATGATCCGGACGGCTTGGCAGTCTCTCTATACGTCCAAATCTCCCGGCCAAAAAGATCATAGATTTTGATGATTACATCTGCATCTTGAGCCAAATCATAATTAATATTAGTTAGTGGATTAAAAGGGTTAGGAAAGATCCTGACTTGAGTCAACAATTCTGTGTCAGGAGCAATTGTATTGCCTGTGGGGTCCTTGGGGAGTTGTACGCTGGCAATTTGCAGATCGCTCTCCAAGGTTTTGGGCATGGCATCCTCTGCATATGCATAAGCAATCATGGCAAAATGGTAGTCCTGGCCCCGGATCAAGGGTATTCCCCCTTTGAGAATATCTGTTTTGATCGATAGTGTATGCTCAAGACCGGAATCAGTTCCATAGTGAACGATCATATTTTGGAGGATACCATAATTATCATAGCTATAATCTTCAATGACACCGATATCATTGATCATATCAAAGGTATTGAGCAGAGTCCAGGGTCCCTGGGCAGTAGGTCCCTGATAGATCTCATAGCCTTCAAAGTGATAGTTACCCCAGGATTTTGACTCAAACAGGGCAGCTCCCTCGTACCAGTTGAGAATAATCTCCTGATCGCTGGAATCGGCACCCAGAATGGGTGGTTCCAGAAAGAACCTTTCAAATTCATGAACAAAGCCGTACTGAGTATAGCGACTGGCATATTTTAGGTTGCTGATGGCATCCAGATGATCTTTGCCATCGATGATGATCAAGACAGAATGGATGATCTGGACACCGGGTTCTCCAAAGTCAGCCTGTCCGTTGCCATTAAGATCATCCCAGGGCTCCATGACAAAGGGGCCACTGCTCATGAGATATCTGCGGTCGCCAGGCACACTATCATCGAATTCAGTCCAGCCCTCTCGGTTCACCGGATTTCCAGGATACAGAAAAGTGGTTATGGGTTGTGAATCATCCAGTCTTTCGAAAAAAGGTTCTCCCTGTCTGGTCAAGCCCCTCATTATATTATATGCCTCTTCAGCATCTTCAGGATCACTAAATGTGGCAGCACCGCTAAGCATTCTAAAAAAAGTTGTCATACCCAAGATGGTTTGATCAGGATAGGCAACTCCGTTGTACCAGACCGTGTTACCAGCGGAAGGTACCATGGGTCCCTGAAGAATATTTTTGCCAACAGCAGGAGGGGTTAATCCATAAACCTGGTCGGAAGGGTTTCCATTGTAAGTATATGCAAGAGACAGTGCTGTATCACAACCTGTATAATCATCGTTTGCAGAACCCAGATCATCATCAGCCCAATAGGCATAGTACATACTATCAATGGTCACGCCACTTTTATTGACCAGGGAAACTGTGCGAAACTGCACATTATTGTAAATGGGATCATCAGGGAGGGTATAGATCAGCACCCGGGCTTCAAGTCCCAGGGGCGGTGTACTAAAGAGATTTTGGTGGCTGGCTGGATCCCAGTCATTCATCACATACCAGGCCATTTCATCTCCGGAAAACAGGGGTGGGTCTTCACCGGTAACATATTGACTATCCGGTGGATTATAGATACCATTCAGATTAAAATCCTCATAGTCTTCGTTGTTGTCCCATATTCCATTCTTATTTAGATCATCAAATATTTCACCATCATGGGCGGGTGCACCGTGGGAAACTGGCCATGTTGCATATTCTCTTGAATAATTTTCGGAGGCTGGATCAGAGGAATTTCCTTGCCGGATAGCGTAGATCTGGTCAAGAGTAGTGTTCACCGGCACCTCGCTGGTAGGCAATTTAGTTTCAGTATCGTAAGGAATACGACCCGGTTGCCATTCTGAGGTGAATTCGGCAGCAGCACTCCGGATCTCACCATCAACCTTGCCTGCGACCCAGATACCTGCTGTAAAAACAGCAGTATGACCAGAGCCGGTCGGCCACTCACAGCCAGCATCGCCTGTGGGAATGTGACTGGTTAAATGCCCCTGATTGTCGATCCAGTTTCT
>JAUVKO010000283.1 GCA_030596225.1 Fidelibacterota bacterium | reverse complement strand
ATCCAATGGATTGATCAAGTTTCCATTAGACAATTTGCGAGAGGAAAGCAAGGTGCCTGCATCACTATATATCTCATCCAAATAGATATCTTCTATCTTGATACGATCATAGGGATGGATCACGATCTGTTCACCATGGTTGATAATAATATGGTTTTTAGATGAATCTGAACTGGCTCCACCCACTTGTTTGGGATTGCGCCAATAATAGGTAATCATCGTTCTCAAACATCCTGGTCCCCAAGATTCATAGACCATGGTTTCGGAACCATCGTTGGCAATGGAAATACCAGGTCCAAAGATCTGTCCATCTTCATAGGGAATGTCACATTCTCCCTTATAATCAACACCATTGTGAAGTCCACGCGCCTCGGTCCCAATCTTGTATTCAACCCAATCCGGGTAGCCGTCTCCATCCATATCACCATCTTCTACATCGATCTCCATTTCCTGGGTAAATCGAGAGGCACTCAAGGTATAGTAGGTTTTCTCATTGAGCTGATGTCGAAATTCAAGGTGAAATCTCTGAGAATACTTGTGATTTACATTCTTATTCTCTTCGTAGAATTGATTCCAGCGACTATAGGTCTTGAATTTTGAGTCAACCATCCAATGAGTAAAATTCAACTGTTTGTAAGGATCGATCTTCCAGTGCAGTTTAGAAAATACATCATAGGTTCGGTCATAACCGAAAGCTTTCCAGCCGGCATAGCGATCCAGCCAGTGAACCTTGTTAGAACGGTTGATCAGGTTACCGGGATCATCCTCAATGTAAACAATATCATCAAATTTTAAGACCCGATAGGCGCTACTGGAATAATCTCCGGAAATTCGAAAAGTCAGTTTTTTATAACCAGGGATGAGTGGTCCGGAAAAAGAACCTACAAATTTATTGTAATCCCGCAACCGGTCCTGTTCAGAGCTAAGGGCACCCAGATTGCTGCCCTGCCACTCAAAAGTTCCTGCATAGCGGTCACCGCCTACCTCTGTAATAATATTTACGATCTGGGACATGGCATCACCGTATTCCGCACTAAACACACCGGTTTGAGTGATAAGGTCCTGGACTGCATGAGTGTTCAGGCGAGTCCCTTTACCGATCCCTCCGTAGATAGGATTCTCGATATACATTCCATCAATTGTATAGCCGATTTCACCGGATCGGCCACCCCTGACATGGATTTCTTCAATACCGCGATCCTCGAAACCAGGAATACCATATTCAGCACTTTTTATCTGAATCACACCGCTCTGCAAAGTGAGCATCTCTGTTAAGCTCCGCGCAGGAAGGTTTTGGATTTCCTCAGCAGTGCGGACCATTTTTTTAACGGTCACATCCTTTTCCACCAGGGCTCGATCAGCTACGACTGTAACCTCCTGCCCTTCGATGATCTCTTCTTCAAGAACCACATCCAGGGGTGTGGTTTGGTCCATAACTACACCCACATCACTGATTCTTACCCGGGCATAGCCAATCATCAATACCTGAACCTGATGAAGCCCAACAGGTACATTCTGAATGTAATATTCGCCCTCAAAATCAGTGGAACCACCTAAGCCTAATTCTGATATCATCACCTGTACACCGATGAGAGGTTCACCTGTCGCTGCATCAGTGATCCGACCGGATATGGTACCCACTGTTGCTGACCAAGCCAAGGTAGTACTCATCAATACGAGACCAATTTTAGACCAAAATCTTTTCATGAACTCTCCCTGAAAATCACTAGTGCACAATAAATGTTGTTATTCAATAGTAAAACCGAAACACCAATAAGAGGCCAACTGAATTGCGACCTCTTTTGGATCAACACGAACTTGTTTATTTGATCAACAGCATTTTCTTAACATCCTGGAACCCTTGCGATTTCAGACGATAGAAATAGGGACCACTAGCTAGATCGGTCATATCCAAGGTAAATTGGTGACCACCAGCGTTCAGAACACCCTGATGAAGGGTCTGTATTTCACGACCAGTGATATCGAAAATGCTTAGCTCTGTCATCCCACTGCCTGGGAGTGTAAATGAGATTATAGTTATGGGGTTAAATGGATTCGGATAGTTATCATTTAACACAAAACCGGGTAATTGAGGATGGTGATCATCTACTGAAACAACAGGATCGAAATCATATTTCCTGAAATATATCCGATTCAGGTAATCAGCACTTTCTTCCGGGGGTTTAACTGTTGCCTGCGCATAATCCGGCATCTGGTACATCATATAAACCTCACCATCTATGGCAAAACGATTCAAGTGTGGATGGGTTTCATCCAGATCCGGGTCCTGGGTCAAACTTATATTATGCGGTTCTGTCCAAGTTGCACCATTATCAAGAGAATAAGATCCCATGAGATCAATGTAGGAGAAAAAACTCTCCCCTATTGTCACCGTATCCGATACTGAATAATACACAGCATATAGCGCATCTTCTATATTAAGGTCATAGGCGACGTTAACTACATTTCCCTGCCAACCAGGGCTGTCCACCAACCAACCCAACTGCATACCGGCCATAAAACT
>JAUVKO010000233.1 GCA_030596225.1 Fidelibacterota bacterium | reverse complement strand
AAACTACCATGTGAAAGCATACCCATCAAACCCCGTTTATTTGTTATTGATAATGCTCGTAAGAAACATAAAGTAAAATATGTCAAAGGACTACTACACGAAGTCACAGAAAAGACTAAGACTAAATAATCCCCTAATACCGATACTTTTTTATCAATCTTTTCAATTAATCTGCAATAAACCATCCATTAATTGCCATACTTTTCATTTAATATGCAAATACCCATTTGAACAAAACGGCGCGCACGTGGGTGTTTTTATTAATGTTTAGGTGGGTTTCATTTAAAGTGGAAACTTTTCATTTAATCTGCATGCCCCTAGATACAGAAAACAGAAATCCGTAAGCTTCGTCTGACCTGTCTATAGAAGCTTAAGCGTAGATAGATTCGTTGTAAAAAAAAGATAGCTCGTATGGTCGTGTCGCACTTCGACAAGCTCAGCAAGACACAAACGTAAGCCACGATCAACCATAAAACACCTCTGTGTTCTCCGTGTCCTCTGTGGTAAAAAAGAATATTTATCCCTCGTCCTTCGACTCCGCTCAGGATGACACGAGCTCGGGGTGACAAACGCTGTTCCATCTAAAAAAACACCTCTGCCTGCCCGGCGTAGCTCTTCGAGCGTAGACGGGCGTCCTCTGCGGTTAAAAAAAAGACTTGCATTTCATATTGTATTGGTGTTATAGTAATGTAGAACACCAAAAGAGGTGAAAGAATTATGAACTTTGATCAAAAAACACCCATTTACCAACAACTGGCTGAGTCTATTCGCCAGGACATTCTTTCCGGAGCACTGCAGGAGGAAAATGCGATTCCCTCTGTTCGTCAAATCTCTGTCGAGTATGGCCTGAATCCTCAGACCGTGTTAAACGCCACCCAATTACTGATTCAGGAGGGTCTCTTGGAAAAACGCAGAGGACTGGGCATGTTCGTCAAAACGGACGCCCCTAAACAACTAAACATAGCTGCCTGTGAGCGCTTTAGAAATGAAACAATACAAGCGCTGGTAGAGGAAGCTCAGTTGCTTTCCATTTCCAGAAAAGACCTGATTGATCTAATCCAACAAAACTACGGGGAGGAAGTCTGATGTCAACCCTCATCGAATTAAAAAATGTCACTAAAACCTACGGTGACCTCCGCGCTCTGGATAATGTCAGTCTGGAGATACCTGCCGGTCGTATCGTCGGTTTGGTTGGTCCCAATGGTGCCGGTAAAACAACCCTGCTCAGAGCCTTGACCGGTGAACTGGATTACCAGGGCCAGGCCAAAGTGCTGGGAGTTGAACCCCGGGATAAACGGGCTGAGCTCATGCTGGAAACCGGTGTCATACACGATATTGCCGTCCTGCCCTCCTGGATGAAAGTCAAGGAACTGCTCACCTTCGTGGAAGATATCCATCCCCGCTTTAAACGGGAGAAGGCAGAAGCTTTTCTAAAGACCACGACCATCCCCATGGATAAGAAAGTCAAAACTCTGAGCAAAGGTATGAAAACCCAGTTGCATTTAGCCGTGACGCTGGCCACAGATACTAAGCTCCTTATTTTAGATGAACCCACCCACGGTTTGGATATCCTCTTCCGAAAGCAGCTCTACAGCAATGTTCTGGAAGATTATTATGATGAAGAAAAAACCTTGCTTATTTCCACCCACCAGATCGAAGAAGTGGAACACATCCTCAGTGATGTCATCTTTATCAACAAAGGCAAGATCCTGCTCCATGCCAGCATTGAAGAGTTGGGTGAACGCTTCACCCAGCTGACCGTTCCTGCTGATCAGGCAGATGAACTTAGAGGACAACTCAAACCCATCAGTGAATACAAGCTGCTGGGTCGTAAAGTCTTCCTCTTGGAAAATACTGAGAAAAAAGCTTTAGTAAATATTGGTGACATACAAACCCCTTCAGTCGCTGATATTTTTGTAGCCCTCATGGGAGGTGAAGCATGAAACCAATGATGATCTTACTAAAACGTGAATGGCTGGAATGGCAGCGGGTGATTATCGGCACCGTACTGGTCATCACATTTTTGAATCTATTGATGCTGTTATCCGTAGCCCGTGGCTCATCCTGGTTTCATGAAACCCTGGAACGGGAAGGGCACATCAATATGGAAGATATCCAGATCAATGATGAAGAGATCGGGGATATAGATATTCGCATGGATGGTAACAATTTGGAAGTGTATATCGAAGGTGAAAAATCCAGTGAAAGTGTTGACAAGATGTTGGAGAAAGCAGCCAAGCCGGTTGCTTTTGGATTACGATTAGGGATGCAGGGCACCTTCGTTTTTGTGCTATTTCTGAGTCTGTTCTATTTCTCCGATGCTGTATATAAAGAAAGAGCGGACAACAGCACCCTGTTCTATCGCAGTCTCCCCGTGAGTGATCACCTCCTGCTGGGATCTAAAATTATTGCTGGCTTGACGGGAGTTATCGGGATCACGTTTTTCCTCTCGATAGAGTATTTACTCTTTATGCGCCTGGCTATTGCGGTCTGGGGTGAACCCATTAATACGATGATTGCAGCTGTTTTTAGCCAAATCTCTTATGTTGGAATGATTTGGGATTGGCTCTCTTACTTGATCTATGCTGCCATAAGAATGGCACCTTTGGCTCTATTTCTCATGTTGGTTGGCGCTTATGTGAAGGGCAGACCACTTCTGATTGGCATTGGAGGTCCGATTCTCGTGGCAATTAGTTGGTCTATTGTTTTTAAGAGTGCTGCCTTGTTCAAAATTATCGGGAAGTTCTTCTGGGGTTTTAACCTGGCCGTAATTGAACCATGGATTGATATGATCAATGGACAAGGCAGTGGACTTGAATATGTCAATCCATGGGATTATATCTTTAACCTGGATACACTCGTGGCAATTGTGGTCTCTGGTTTGCTTTATTATGGCTTATGGCTGATTTACAGAAAAAATATACCGACCGGATAATGAAAAGATATCCGGAACAAAGGAGTAAGAAAATGAAGATTCGAACTGCATTGATCGCTGCTGTTATCCTGGGAGTATTCACCTATAGTTTGCCCCTTTACGCTGGCAATAATAGCGCATATCATATTGAGGAAAAAACAGTGATCGAAATTCCTATTGTAGGTCAGATCTCATCCCATACCAGTAGCTACCTCTCTGGTTGCAAACTAAAGGAAAGCTCCACTATCAAAATGCATAACAGTTTGATCAAAATGATGAGCAATTCTGACGGCAAGAGTCATGATGTTGTGCTTTCCGATATGTGTGAGGAAATTCAATGGAAGTATGACGAGAAAAAGGGGACTTACTCAAGCCATTCTTTTGAAAAGATCCGGGAGGAAAGGACTCATCATGATGATGAATCCGAGGTTCATATTGATATGGAATCAGATCAAAATGATATAGATGATCTACCCAAAATGACCCATGAGATTATGGGATTCAAAAAAAATATAAATGGTTTCAAAGCTCAGAAAGTACTGACAACGGTTTATCCAAAAAGTGCCGACCATCCCATTGTCATTGAAGAGTACTATACCACCAAAGCCAAGGCCTTATCAAAGATCAGTCATGCCAGGGAAAATTTATCTCAGAAACTGGGTTATGGCGAGAATCATGTAGATGGCGTTCCCGACCTGATCAAAGCTGCCTATGATGCCATTCG
>JAUVKO010000172.1 GCA_030596225.1 Fidelibacterota bacterium | reverse complement strand
GGATAATAAACCATTTTACGATGCGGGATATCGGCTTCATAGAAAATTTCACCTTCTGCCTGAAAACCCAGCTTGGCATAGAAGCCCATAACCGAAACTTGAGAATTCAAATAGATGTATGCATTATCTTCAATTTGATCTAAAATAAATGCAACCAGTTTAGTTCCGACCCCTTTATCCCGGGATGAAATTGGGACTGCAAAACGCTCAAGTTTGTATCCAAGGTCTGTTCTTCGCCAACGGGCGGTTCCTACCGCCAGGCCTCCAATACGGGCTAAAACATGAGTTGATGTGTCTTCAAATTCATCATACTCAATCTCAGGTGATACCTTCTGCTCTTTCACAAATACTTGATATCGAATTTGTCGAGTTTCATCCATCTCGATTTCAGATTGAATAATAGTAACGGATATTTGATCTGATCTATTCATTGTTCAGAAGGGGAAAATCTCTTCAAGCTTAGAAATTATTCCCTGATTTCTCTGCTGTTCCTGCCACCAACTTTCCAGCCTGGGTGATAAATGTACAGCCAAAAACATGACGCCAACTCCGGCAATTATATCCACTACAAAATGGTAACGCAAATACACTGTTGCCAGTACAAGAGATACAGCTAGGGGTAGTAAAGTCCAGAAAATGATCTTATTGTAGCGCCAAGCCATAAGCATTGTCAGAAACGTAATGGCATTATGCATGGAGGGAAACGCATCCCGTACGCGATCCGGTGATAAACTAACCAGGGCTTGAACCCATTCAGAAATGAAAGATGTTCCTTCCCAGATATCAATTTTGTAGTGGTCATAAATGACCACGTATGGTGAAGCAGCCGGAAACAAAATGTATCCCAAAAAACCTATATAATAAGCGATCATCATTGTGAACATGACAACTCTGAACTCGTGGTAACGTTTTTTAAGATATAACCAGGTTATCAGCAACAAAGTGATCCAATAGTAGCTCATATAGGCAAAAGAAAACCAGTCAGTTAATCGTGGATGATAGAATTGTTCAGCCCATACCGTAGGTTGCATCCCGAAAAGCCGTTCATCAAAAGCAGCCAGATTATAGTGAATGTCATTGGGATTTATAAAATAGATCATGTCATAGAGATTCATATAAATGGCAAGCACAAACAGGAAAGGTGCATAATCCCGGATCAATTGCAGGATCTTATTGTCCGGTCGAATCCAGAGCAACCAATAGAATCCTGCAACCAGCATAATAGTGTATCCAATCTGCCACAACCCACCCTCAGACGGAGCAGACTGATGGGCTTCATCTATAAAAGAATATAGTTTGGCGTAGATTGCGACCAGCAGGATTATGAATAGAAAGCCCAATCCGAAGAGCTCTTCAAAACGGAGAGATCTTAGAAAAGTTCTAGTGGTATCAAATTGTTTTGTCATGCACATTAAAATATTCATCAAATGGAAATTGAACATATAAAAAACCCAATCAATTGACCGGGTTTTTTGTGACTCCTAGGAGAATTGAACTCCTGTTGCGAGAATGAAAATCTCGAGTCCTAACCACTAGACGAAGGAGCCGGCTCATAAAGCGCTGCGAAACTAGAATAATTCAATCGAATCGCAAATATTAAATTTTCAAGCTTCTTTGGGTGAGCGATGGGGATCGAACCCACGACCACTAGAGCCACAATCTAGCGCTCTACCTAACTGAGCTACGCCCACCATGCATACTTTAAAAGCGGGTCAATATAGACGGCTGTAAATGTTACTCCAACCGCTTTTATCGTATGAAATTAGCCCAGTTTTTTGGGGACTAAATTTCGCTTCAGTTGAGTGTAAACTGGAATTCCTCCAGCATAATTCGGCCATAATTCACCCTCGATCAGAGGACCACAATAAGTTCTGAATGCATTAGTTACATGAAACCCATCTTCGCGGATGTATTCTGGCGGAAGCACTTTTTCTTTATTGGCAATATTGACAATATCCGTATGCCCAACAGTCCAGGAATACGGTGTATTAGATTCCCTGACAATCGTAACCATCTGTCCATTCAGCCCTTCAGCTGCCAGCTTTACTGCCTCTTTACCAACAGCAATGGCCTGTTCCAAATCTGTTTTAGATGCGATGTGACGACCGGAGCGTTGAAAATAGTCCGCTAAGGCATTATGAACTTTGATCCCTAATTTGTTTTTCATCAGGTTGGCAATAAAATCCCCGGCACCGCCTAGTTGAGTATGACCAAACATATCCACAGTTCCGGCGTCGGCAACAAATTTGCCTGCTTCATTCTGAAGACCCTCTGAAACAGCAACAACACAATAACCCACTCTGGCACGGACTCGTTCAACTTCAGCTAGAAAGGCATCTTCTCTGAAGGCAATTTCCGGTAACAGAATGATATGCGGTCCTTCATCCTCATTCTGGGCAGCCATGGCTGTTGAGGCAGCGATCCACCCGGCATGCCGTCCCATAGTCTCAGCTACAAACGCTTTGGTGCTGTCATGGTGCATGGAAGCGACATCAAAGGAAGCCTCTCGCAGGGATACAGCATTATATTTTGCTACTGAACCGAAACCGGGACAATTATCTGTTACCGGGAGGTCATTATCAACTGTTTTGGGGACACCAATACAGGTTACATCATAACCCATATCATGGGAAAGCTGTGATATCTTATAAGCGGTATCCATTGAATCATTTCCGCCATTGTAAAAGAAATAGCGCACATCATGAGCCTTAAAAACCTCAATGATCCTCTCAAAATCAGCCCTATTCTTTTCTAAGGATGGGAGTTTTTTGCGGCAAGAGCCAAAAGCACCTGAGGGGGTAAACGGGAGTTGCTCAATATCGGCTGGATCTTCTCGGGCAATGTCAATCAGATTCTCTTCCAGAACACCATTGATCCCGTAAAGACCACCATAAATATTCTTGATGATACCGGATTCCCAGGCTGCTTTGATCACGCCGTAAGCTGATCCATTAATAACACTGGTTACGCCGCCAGATTGAGCATAGACAGCATTTGCTTTAGCCATAATTCTTTATCTCCATTGTTGAAATGATATGTACGTGTTGAATAAGTTAACCCTGATACCTTATCCCTCGACTCCGCTCGGGATGACGAGGTAAATTTACTTGAGCAAGTTGAATACCTAACGCCTAGCTCTATAATCTACCAATTCCGGGCTTTACGGATAGCTTTGATGGCGTAAGGTGCAGCCTCTTCAGCCAAATCCAGAAGCTTCAAAGCATACTGTTGAATTTCCCACTGAGCGCCGGTATGAATCCGCAGTTCAATAAAATGGATCAGATTGTGCAAATTTACGCTTGCATACATTTCTGTATACATGTTTTGAGGCAACACCATTCTAGCCTGCTCTCTGGCAACTCCCTGCTCCATAAGCGATTCGTAAAATTCATAGGCTTTTTTAGTATGAACAGCCACAAGATCGTGAATATTCTGACCATCTTTGGTTTCAGCAAGCAGATCGTCAGTACTGGCCTGACGGTTTATCTTGGCTTGTTGCCGATATGCCTTAGGAATATAAAATTCCAGATTCATTGATGTATAACGACGACTGATTTCATTATAGGACCAGGTACGGTGGCGATGCCATTGACGGGTTACGAACAAAGGGCACTTGATATGGAAAGTGAACGCCACATGCTCAAAAGGTGAGGTGTGCCTTTCATCAGCTAAATATTGAATCAGGACCTTGTCCTTCTCGTCCAACTCTTCACGTCGCTTACCGAAAGAAACCCGAGCTCCGTTAACGATCTCAACATCAGACCCCATTGTATTGATCAAGCGGACAAAACTGATCCCATCTCCTAGAACATCAAACGCTTTGTATTGTTTGGAATCACTGCTCATGCTATTTCCCTTCACGTTCACTATATCTCTTTACAAACGCTTCAACCAGATGCTGGTTTCCGCCTGTCATACCTGGTTCGATCAGAGTACTCTTTTGATTGTATCTGATTTCAGCGCCGGTAATGGTTTTCAGGCAACCGCCATTAGCCAATAGAAGTGCGTGCCCGCCACACACATCCCACTCATTTTTAGGCCGCAGCGTAACAAAGAAATCTTCCTGTCCAGCGGCAACTAAACCCAATTTATAAGCGACACTGCCGATGGGGATTAATTTCTGGAACTCGTTAGCCCAAGGTTCCCACAGACCACGACGCGTTTCTGAACGGCTATTCAGACAACCGACCTCTTTTAAATGTTTGTTCTGACAGATATTTACTTGTTTGTTCTTATAATAGACACCACCATCCTCATCGGTCTGGAACAGTTCTTCTCGGATCGGGTTGTATAATACTCCTAAAACAGGAACACCATTTTTAACCAAGCCAATGGAAATCACGAAATGGGGTACACCTTCAATAAATTCTTTGGTTCCATCAAGAGGATCTACGATCCAGACATATTCCTTCCCCAGGCGCTCTTCAGAATCAACTGTTTCCTCAGATAACCAGCCAAAATCAGGGGTCGCATCCATGAGATATTGTTTAAGAAATGCATCGGCTTCATGGTCAGCAGTAGTTACCGGATTATGGTAACCTTTTTCCTGAATCTCGTATGAGTTTTTATAATATTTGAGAAGGATCTTGCCAGCTTGGAGGGCTGCATCTGCAGCGAGAGTATGTAGATTTATCATGGGCGTATCATAACATTTTGCAGCCCCTGGTGCCAGTTCGGATTTGGGAAATTATTCAGCATGTCGATTATTTTTAACCGGTAGAGACAAGTCTAAGACTAATCTTCACTGTGCGAGAATAGATTTAATTAATAACTATTTCAGCAGATCAGAAATCACGATATCGGTCTTCTCTATCTGACCCATATGATATTCATAGAACTTGCCGGCAATTCTTGCACCAATCTGTTGGGCTTCTGCGTGATCATTCCAGCCTCTAGTCAGGATAACCAAAACAAAAGGTCCTGCATCCGGGGGAAAGACCAGAGCAGCATCATGGGCAATGCGGGTAATTGATCCGGTTTTATGGGCAA
>JAUVKO010000066.1 GCA_030596225.1 Fidelibacterota bacterium | reverse complement strand
CAGGGTTCGCATCTATGTCCCTTTTGGCAGTCAATGGTATGCATATTCAAGCCGTCGTTTGCAGGAGAATCCGGACATTGCCGGTTATGTGCTTAAAAATCTATTTATTCGCAATTGAAAAACGCTTCAATGGATCATAATAAGCTTGCCCAGATCATTAAGGGCCAGTAAAACTCAAATTCGTGTTCTTCGTTTGTTTTCTTGTGAAAAAGAGAACCTGCATCCTTACTGATTTTTCAGCTGGAACGCTGTCCCCAATGCAGTTTTTTGCGGAGCTTTTCATAAAAAGTATTATCAGGCATCACCACCAACTCAATCCGATATGAACTGGGTCGAATACGAATTCTTAAGCTACCATCGATCTGTCGAGTGCTATTGCCATCAATATGGAGGTGGGCATGACCATTTGGATCAGACAAGCTGACGTAGATGCTGGTTTCTCCGGTTAACACAACTGGACGCACTGATAAAGTATGTGCTGAAATGGGTGTAATGAGTATGGCATCCAAGCTGGGATCGATAATAGGACCCCCGGCAGATAGAGCATACGCTGTAGAACCCGTGGGTGTTGACAGGATCAGACCGTCAGATAAATAGCGGTTGAGCAATTCATCACCAACTCTAACTTCCAGAGGCAGGAGGTTAAAAACGTCGGCACGTTCAATGACCACATCGTTAAGAGCCCAAAGCGTCTCTTCACTGCCATCTGCAAACTCCAGGCGACAGTTTAAAACCATACGTTCTTCAATATGATAATGCCCTTTTAGAATATTGGTCAAACCTGTACGCCAATCACTCTCCAACGTGGTGAGAAACCCCAAACTCCCCAAATTAATCCCCAAGATGGGAATGGGTGATCGCATGACCGCTTGAGCAGCTGAAAGGAGTGTTCCATCGCCACCGATAGAGATTAGAAAATCCGTATCAGCAGGAAGCTGATCTTCCTGAATAGTTTGAACATCAGGATGCTTGAGATCTAACAATTCCGCGAAACTGTCTAACATATACAAACTATGTTGACCGGAAAGAAGTTGGTCAAGAATCTCTACGACATGCTCCCTGATCTCACCATCGCTCTGGAAACCCCATATAGCAAATTTCATCGGTCCACCCTGAGGTTATGAATTCAATTCAAAGGTTCCTGCTGCCAGTCACCTTCCGGTGTCTGAACCAGTTTGTCAATCTTCTGCCTTGCAGAATCCAGACGAGTGCGGCATAATTTGATCAAATTCAAGGCTTCTTCATTATGCTTGATAGCATCGTCCAGGTTTAGATCCTCACCCTCAAGTTTAGCAACTAAAGCTTCTAATTCACCCATGAGGACTTCAAATGATTTATTTTTTTTTGTCATAACGAAATTTAGGCTTTCCCTTTGGTAAATGTCACTTATTTCTTTAAGGGATGGATCTTGTCTATGTTGGCCTCAATATCCCCATCATTCAGTCTGACCTGTACCTGATCTCCAATTTCTATTTGGTTTACTGAGCGAATGATCCCGCCATCTGCCCCGGTCACAACTGAATATCCTCGTGCTAGAATTGACAAGGGATTGAGTGCACTGACCTGCTGCTCAAGACCAGCTAATTTACCTTGTGCCAGACTGATTTTTTCTCTGGTAGCACGAAGGGAGTGCAACTGTAATTGATCTAGCTTCTGCATCATTTGATCGACCATCAATACAGATCGTTTCAAAGCATAAGACCCCTGAATAGCCTTTAGTTGATCTTCATATCTCTTAACTCGATAAAGTATGTTTTTGCGTAAAGAATTCCCCAACTCAATCAGACGAGTTTCAAGTTCTAATCGATCAGGGACAACAAGCTCTGCGGCAGCAGAAGGTGTTGGTGCTCTATGGTCTGCCACAAAATCACTAATGGTCGTATCGGTCTCGTGACCCACAGCACTGATCACAGGAATGTTTGAGTCAGCAATCGCCCGGACAACGATCTCTTCATTGAAAGCCCAGAGATCTTCCAGAGATCCTCCTCCTCGACCCACAATAAGCACCTGACAATCATGACGATCATTAAATACTTCAATAGCTTTGGCAATCTCCGCAGCAGCCCCATCGCCCTGAACTCTCACGGGTAGTAATTGAAGCTCTGCCAGCGGATAGCGACGACTGAGAATGTTGATCATATCACGGATAGCCGCCCCGGTTGGCGAAGTTATAATACCGATCCGTTCTGGATAGCTAGGCAAAGGGAGCTTCCGTGATGGATCGAAAAGCCCGTCGGTTTGCAGTTTTTTCCGCAGTGCTTCAAAAGCAAGATGAAGGTCCCCCTGACCTGCCGGCAACATTTGATCCACGATCAATTGGTAGCGTCCTTGTGGCGGATATACCGAGATTCTTCCGTGGGCAGTTATCTCCATTCCGTGGGTAATCTCAAAGCGAACCGCTTGATTCTGACGCCGAAACATAACAGCCCCCAATTGGGCTCCACTATCTTTTAAACTGAAATACCAATGTCCGGAACTATGCCGGGTTAGATTTGAAATCTCCCCTTTGACCCATACTGAAGAAAAGTCTTGTTCCAGCCTGTGCTGAATGTGCCCCGTAATTTGGGAAACTGAGAGGGTAGTATTTAGCTCGGGGGGTTGAGCCATGATTTTTTTAGAATAAAAAGAGGGTGACAGATATGACTTTGTCACCCTCTATATAATGATTTAAGAAAGTCCTAACGGATCTTTTTCTTCTGACGATTTGAACGTAAACGCTTTTTACGTTTATGAGTTGCGATCTTACGCCGTTTCCGTTTTTTTCCACAAGGCATGTAGCTTCTCCTCTTTCAATGCGCGGCGAATATAAGCCTCCAAGCATAGTTCACAAAACAATTTATCGTGGGAAAATGCTGACTATTCTCTGGCCATCAGGGAAACATTCACCCGGTCTCTTAATAAACGAGAGGGCTTGAAAACCGGAACATACCGTGCAGGCAGATTCACAGGTTCACCTGTTCCGGGGTTTCTGGCTTGTTTCGGAGCCCGTTTTTTCACTCCGAAGCTCCCAAATTTCCGAAACTCTACCCGGCGACCATCAACCATCGACTCAGCCAGCGTAGTGAGGAAGGCATCTATCACAGCTTCCGTCTCCACTTTGGTTAAACCGGTTCCACTTGAGATGATATCGACCATATCTGCTTTGGTCATGCTTTCCTCCTTCGTTAATAGGGGATGCGATACTGTAATTTTACACTTCCGGATGATTCCCAACCGGGGATGACTGAACCCATATCATCTTTGAGAATTGTCCACCATGAGCGTCTTGGTTCCTTGGGATAGAGTAAGGGACTATCTGAGGGTATTCCAGCCACATTACATAGTGCTCGACGCGTGTCTTCAAAAGTTCCAATGGCATCTATTAAGCCTGCCCGGTGTGCCTGCCGGCCCGTAAATACACGCCCGTTGGCCAAAGAATGCATATTGATCTCATCAATACCCCGCTCCCGGGAAACAGCTTCTGTAAATTGTGCATAGACATCATCAATGAGATCTTGATAATAGCTGCGTTCTGTATCGGTCATTTCTCGATAAGGGGAACCGGCATCTTTGAATTCCTGCGATTTGACCACCCGCATACCAACGCCGATCTTCTCCATAAGGTCAGAATAAATCGGAAACTGCATTACCACACCAATACTACCGGTTAAAGTTCCGGCATTGGCATAAATGCTATCGGCTCCCAAAGCAGCATAATAACCTCCGGAAGCTGCCACACTTGACATGGAGACGAAAATAGGTTTATCACCACTTTCCCTAAGTCTGTGGAGGGCATGATATATCTCCTGGGAAGGGGCAACTTGCCCACCTGGAGAATTAATGGAGATCAGGATTCCGGCGACCCGTTTGTTTTCAGCAAAATCTTTCAGTGTAGAGATCCATTCACGGGAAGAGTTGATCTCCCCTTCCAATGGCAATACAGCGATGCGTTTCTGGTGATCAAACCACTTTTCATCACTATTCTTACGAGAAATCATAAAAACCATGATAGCTAGTATAACGATAGCAATGACACCGTAGATACGGTTCTTCTTTTGGTATGGATTATCCATTTTTCTTCTTGGTATAGAGAGTCAGTTTTTGGCCGGGATAGATATGCTCACCATAACGCAAACCATTCCAATACCTGATCCGTTTGGCGCTGGTGCGATAATTCTCAGCGATCTGCCCTAAAGTATCCCCTTTTTTAACCGTATAGATCTTTTTATTGTATCCACTTGAAGGGGCTACTGATTTGGCAGACTTGGTAGAAGATGAGGATGCAGAATAGTTCTTAGGGGCCGGAATGATCAGTTTCTGACCCACTGATAACCGATTCCGATTCTTGATCCGATTTGCCTGGACCAGTTTGGTCAGGGATACTCCATAGCGTCTGGCAATAACAGATAAGATCTCACCACGCCGCACATAGTGGACTTGAAAATCTATCTTATCTGATGTGGGGATAGATGCCATGGCTTTGTTTACATCTCCCCCCTTCCCTTTTGCCACCCTGAGGAGGTAGGGGTTTTTTGATGGCGGTGTCACACCTTGACGTAGTTCAGGATTAAAGGTCTTCAATTGCTGGTAGTTAACCCCCATGGCAATGGCAATTTTATCCAGATCCAGACTTCTATCTATCTCAAGTACATCATATTTCCAATTCTCGAGCTCTTTTATGTGAAAGCCATAACGCTCTGGTTCCTGACAAATAATAGCCGCAGCAAGCACAGTGGCTACATAGTTTCGGGTCTGTCTCGGTAATGTGATCATGCGCCAATAATCTCGGTGCCCTTCACGCCGGATGGTCCGACGGATACGAGCTTCGCCTGTGTTATAGGCAGCCATGGCTAAATACCAATCCTCAAATTCATCGTGCAGATCTTTTAAGTATTGGGCACCGGCATGAGTTGATTTTACGATATCCCGCCGTTCATCAACCCACCAATCCCGTTTCAACCCATAACGACGACCAGTCGCTGAAATAAACTGCCATGGTCCAACTGCGTGGGCATAAGAATAAGCTTTGGGATTCAGCCCTGATTCAATCATAGCCAGATAGATCAATTCCTCAGGTACTTCATAGGATGCCAAAATGGGTCGGATAGTGCTGGCATATTGTGAATAGCGATCCAGCCAAACCTGAAATTCAGTATGTTTTCTTTCCTGGAGAAAGTTAATCATGGTCTTGACCCGACTATTCAGAATCAGCGGAAGATGACCATCTCGATCATCCACTACCACAAAACTAACATCTTTATCCAAAGAATCCAGGAGGTCACTCATTCGTGATAATTGATCCTTGAGAGAGGGTTGTCCCAGCAAAGACTGCAATTCATCACTGATATAGCCCTCAAAATCAGTGGAAGCCAGTTCACTCAAACCACTCACAGTTTCCCGGATCTCATCTGGAACAGGCTCATCGATCTCCTCAATAGCGGCAAGTGTAGCCACCAGGCGCTCAACTTCGAATTGGACCCCTAATGTATCTCGCGCTACAATCATAAGACGGGCATCTGCATAATATCGTTTTGCCTCTTGGAGAAAGTATTCCAACAGAAAATCATCATCCTGAAGATCCATAACAGGTTGGATCAGTTGACCCATGCTTACAGCGGCAGGCAAAGGTGCATGACCGGCTGCCAGGCTTTCCTTGCTTAAGAACAGACTGATAACAAGTGCGAATAATATCATTCGTCGATTATTTAGAAAATTCATTAGGGAGAGAAGATATAATTTGAATTATTTGATAACAAGCTCAGAATCAAGCTCTTATAACTTTTATATCATCCTGTGATTTAATTAAGCTGGCTAAGGTCTAATGGGAGCGGGTCAAAGGGCAGGTGAAGCAACTATTCGTAGAACAATAACGTTCCTGCCACTCAAGTACCGCCTGTTGAGTCGCAATACAGGTAAGCTCATTGAGTCCCAGATTGCTGATCACTGTTTTTTCTATTCCATAATGCCTAAAGACTGCCATATCTATCCATAGCTTGAATCCTTCAGTATTGGCATGATAGGGTGCAAGGATATTCACGACCCACTCCCGGCTTTGATTTCTAGAGATGCCGAGATCAAGTAAGGGATTCAAGAAGGTGTTGAAATTCATTTGTTTCTGAGTTAGTGGAGATTGCCATTGGGACTCATTAAAAAGATCTGCCTTAGCAAACAACTTTTCCAATAGTGGAGATATTGCCTGTCGAGACGGATATGCTTGATTACTACCCCGCCAAACCTTGGCATCCGGCCAGGCCGACAGACCCAATTTTAATGCAAGCTCTTGAAGTTTCCAATGTCGTTGGGACCCGGAGAGAAGCATTTCCACCATTCCCAGCAGAAGCGGGCTGAACCCAGCCTCATTTTCGGCCAACAAACGGACATGGTCAGCTTTTTTCTGAAATCGGAACAAGGCCAACTGAAGGAGTTCCGATTGCCGGACGACACGCCTTGCTATACAAATCTGTCTGCTTACGCGGCTATTGGGAAGTAATAGTGTTGGGAGATCAGGACCCCTCCCGGACACTTCCACCACATGTAGAATTACGTTTTCGTAGTTTGGATCTTGATCATGCTTATGGGTGTACCAGTCAACTGCTTTGCAGTGCATTTCTACACTTCCACTTAGTTCCATATCACCAAGAATCAAATGACTATTTAAAATGTCCGGACCTGCTCCATCATTTCGCTGTCCTGCATTGACTACGATCAAATGTTCACCATCAGTGGTAATCAGATTTCCTGACCTTTCCGATTGATTCATCCACCAATCAACCAGGTCCTGTTCCAAGCTTCTCCATCTAAAATTGTTCGCTTCAGCAATATCATATCGCCAAGGCGAATTCCCCATTACAGTCATCCAATTGTCCTCATTTGTTTGGTCTAAATTTAAGCAGAGACCTCAGCCAGAGAAGATTTATTTCACTTCTAAGCGTTTGGAGAAGGTTATAGGAAGTTAGACGATGGGTGGTTCATAATGCTGGATAAAAAGTGCACGGGCATCATTGACATATTGCTGTCGACTATCCTTGCTGTAATTCGCTGGATCCATGGGTGACAAGACGGTGAGCCGAATGGTTGTGGCAGTAATGCGATTCTCTTTTTTACGCTTAGCAAGAAAAGCACCGTTTATAATAACAGGAACTACAGGGATACCTGTATCAAGAGAAAGCATAAAGGCACCCTTTTTAAACTGTCCTAACTGCCCATCAAGACCACGGGTCCCTTCAACAAAAACAACCAGTGAGTGATCTTGTCTCTGCGACATAAGCACAGCCACCTGATCCATCACAACAAGGGCTTTTTTATGATCTTTACGATCTATAAAAAAATGACCAGCTGCCCACATAGCCCAACCAAAAAAGGGGATATATTTCAATTGTTTCTTAGCCAGCATTCCATTCTTATTCCTAATCCCCCAATAAATGGCCAGAATATCAAAAGCGGAAGTATGATTGCTGATGAAGATATATTGACCATTCTGGTCGATATGTTCCAGACCTTCAACCTCCAGTTTTATTCTTGAGACTTTGAGAAGACCCCAGCTCCAGATCCTGCCAAAGGTATGTGGCAGATAACCTCTTGGATTGATCAATTTACCCAAAATCACTAAAGATGCACATAATGCAGTCCAGGGAATCAGGAAGAGCAAAACTGAAAAATAATGAAACATCTGGTATTTACTTTAAATGTAATCCAGCTGACCCCATGTAGGGTGTCAGGATTTCCGGCAAGAGTACACTTCCATCCTCTTGTTGATATGTTTCCAGTAAAGCGACAAGAAGTCTTGGAGTTGCCACTCCTGATCCGTTCAAAGTATGCAAGAATTGAACCTTCCCCCCGCCCTGAGGCTTAAACCGAATTCCACCTCTTCTAGCTTGAAAATCCTCAAAATTGGAGCAACTGGAAACCTCTAACCAACGTGCTTCTCCAGGTGCCCATAATTCAAGATCATAGCATTTACTAGAGGCAAAGGAGAGATCACCGGTGACTAATTCTATTACCCGGTATTCAAGGCCTAAAGCTTCGAGGATTTCCTCAGCATCTCGCCTTAACTTTTCCAATTCAGTATAGGACGAATCCGGTTGCGTGAATTTCACCAGTTCCACTTTATTGAATTGATGGAGACGGAGAAAACCGCGGGTATCTTTTCCATAGGAGCCGGCTTCACGACGAAAACAGGAAGAGTAGGCACAGTATCGAATGGGCAAATCCTGCTCAGGTATAATTTCACCCTGGTGAATATTGGTGACAGGCACCTCTGCTGTTGGAATCAGATATAGATCATCCTGAGGGAGTTTGTACATATCATCTTCAAATTTGGGTAATTGACCGGTGGTGGTCATAGCTTTGGTATTAGCCAATACGGAAGGTAGAACTTCAGTATATCCATGTTTATCGATATGAAAGTCCAGCATAAAATTAATAAGTGCTCGCTCAAGCCGTGCCCCTGATCCGGTATAAAGGGGGAAACCGGGACCGGCAATTTTTGTCGCTCTGGGGAAATCAAATAATGTCAGTGCTTCTCCCAGCTCCAGATGAGTCTTTAAAGTGTATCCCGGGGCAAATCGTTTTCCCCATTCTTTAACTACCGGATTTTCAGAAGCATCTTCACCCACAGGTGTGGAGGCATGAGGTGTATTCGGGATTTGCAGTAACAGGTCATTTAATTTACTCTCTGCATTTCTCTGTTGTTCATCCAACACCTTGATCCGCTGTCCGATCTCACGTGTTTTTTCAATCAGATCCCCGATATCCTCATTATTTCTCTTGCGAGTTGCTACCTCTTTGGAAACCACATTGCGCTCGTGTTTCAGAACCTCAACTTCAGCAATCACATTACGGCGTTCTTGATCTACCGCTAAAATCACGTCAAAATCAATACTGACATTCTTATTCTGAATTCCCTGGCGAACTGCATCAGCATTTTCTCTGATCTTTTGAATATCTAACATCCGCTCTATCCTTTATCTATCTTTTCTTCTCGCAGAGCACGCCCGCCTGCATATAACTTCGCCCGCCTTCCTTAGTACGAAGTACCTGCCTGCGCGTAGCCGTACAGCCTACGTAGCACTTCGGCGTAGTGGGCCAGGCGGCGGACAGGTGCGGGCAGGCAGAGCCACAGAGGAAGTGTTAAGTAATGATTTGCTTTTTGTCATATTTTTTTGCGTTGTTATTTTCACTCTATTTTTTTGTGTTGATTCGTGAGGAATTTGTGCAATTCGTGTCCAAACGACTCCAAATGTATCTCGTGGATGCCGCACTAATGCTTAGCTGCAACTCCTATCAATATCCCTTCTC
>JAUVKO010000190.1 GCA_030596225.1 Fidelibacterota bacterium | reverse complement strand
GCCAATCCAGACTTGAATGAATATGCTTATTGGTATCAGATACAGACCTATTTGTGGATCTTGAAATTGCTATATGGTATCGAAGCCCGGGGAGAATTGTATTTTAATCGTTTTGATCAGATTATTCCCATTGAATTTGATGAAAATCTTTATTTATCCCGGCTGGGAAGTCTGGATCATGGGCATGGATTACAAACTATTTTACCCGCGGTAACTGAGCCTCCATCTGAACTTCAGACTATTCTCAAGCGTCTAGGTCCTGATTCTGAGACGATTCTTATTGAACCCACCAAGAGCAGTGGAGAACGCCTGTCTCAGGCTCTGACATCTCATAATTTAAATCATCCCCGATTACAGATCCTGACCCTGAACGATTTTCGCAAGCTCACCGAACCAGGGGGACGGAGATTGACGCCCTATCTTACCCGTTTGGGAGTTGCCGGTCTATTGGGAAAACGATCCCAATGGGGAGTAGTAAATCGCCTGGCAGCAGCCTTTTATAAAGCAGCTCAGGGTGAGGCAGTTATCTCATCCAAAGAAGCCCTTTACCAGGAGTTTTTAGTGTGGTGTGAACAGCATCAGATTCTGCTTCCGGGAAAGGAATGGGACCTGACCGGTTTATCTCCGGATGTAAAGATCATTGTTAACTCTATTCACTCTACTGCCCCTTCGGATTACAGTTTTTTAACGATTTTAGCCAGTGAACGTGATGTCATCTTCTTTAATCCTTTGAAACAAGGGGAACCATCTGCTGGTTTCACTATGTCAATCGGTGATTGGATGGCGCAAAATGAGATGCCCCAAAACAATATTGGGCACAGTTACACAAGCTGCTTTTCTGTTCACGAGGAAGTTGTGCTGGGTGCGAACCTGATCAGGAACTTGTTACAGAAGGGGACGGCTCCAACTGACATTCTGATCGCCGTATCATCTATGGAACGCTATGTCCCTGCCATCAAGAGTGTATTTGATCAACTGGGTGTTTCTGTACGTCTCAGTAAGCGGGAACCGGTTATGGAGCGACCGGTCACTCAATTGGCTTTTGCTCTCATTCAGGGGCGCCTTGTTCGTCATTTAAGCTGGGATATGGCCATGTCTGTCTGGTTGCATCCCCTGGTTCTCCCTGCCGGTGACCAAGGTAACACTCGACTGAAACTGGACATTGAGGCCAGAAAATTAGGAATTAGCATTCTGGATGAATCGCTCCCGGAGAAATTTCCAAATCCTCGATTGAACCGGGCTGCTAAAGACCTGCTGAAATTTATTACTCAAGACTGGCATAGTGATAAGCAGGGAAGTCTGGTTAAAGAAGCGAAATGGCTGTTGGATACTCTGCAGAAATTTGAATATACACACCGTCTGGGACCCGGTAGTGTAGCATCCAAAGCCTATACATCACTCAAGAATGCCATTTTGGGTATTAGTAATGATTGGGAGCGTTACCTGGGCAGGAAAGGAAGCCTGGGAGACTTGAATCGTGAGTTAAGAGAAAAACTTAAGGGTGTGGAAGTTGCTTCTTCTCAACAGGGTTTTGGAGTGGATGTGATATCATTGCTAGACACTCTAAACCTGAAATGTGAGCATTTACTTGTCATGGGATTAACTGAAGGCCAATTTCCTTTGGCTCCCGATAATAACCCTTATTTAAAACAGTCCGCCTTGAATCCTTGGTTTCTAAATTTATACCTGTTCAAACAATGGCTGGATCGTTCAAAGGGAAGTCTGCATCTGAGCTCACCGCTAAGAAATGTCGATGGCAGCAGTCTTCAGGAGAGCACTTTTTGCCAGTATTTGAGTAAAGTAGACTATCCTAGACTTCCCATAGTGAGTCTGGAACAACAGTTTGGTCAAATGACAGGGAAAACATTTTCTCACCATAGATCAAGACGACAGAGACGTCACAATGAGCTCTTGATAAATAGTGGTCAAGGGGATTGGCACGGAAAGTTGGTTTCTCACGATCAGCGATCATTTAAGCATATCTCTGCCTCAGCCTTTGATGAGCTGATCAAGTGTCCCCAACGCTATTGGTATGGGCGTAAACTTCAGCTTGAATCGGCAGAAACCAATATTGCCGAACGACAAGAGATCGAAGTTGGGAATTTGGTCCATAAAGTGCTGGAAAATTTTGGTAAGGAAGCAGGGTTCTTGCTGGCAGCAAAGGATTTATCAGCAGCCTTTGATCTATTGGAGACAGTTGCTAATAAATTTCTAGTGGATCAGGAAATTGATCCCAGTGCCAATCTGCTGGACAACAAATGGAATGAATTATATTTCAAGAACTTTCAGGACCCGGAAAAAAACTTACTGGCTGCCATGCTTCAGGTCGAAGCCGCTATTCTAAAAGAGTTTGATGACAAAGGTTTGTATGAACAGGCTTTTGGAGATACAAAAGATGAACAGTCCTGGCCGTCATTCGAGATCGGTGATGATTCACTGAAGCTCTCACTCCGGGGAAAGATAGACCGTGTTTTTGTTGCCGGGGGGCATGTTTGGGCTACAGACTATAAGACCGGAAAAGTTACGATCAGGGATAGTCAGGAATTCTGGACCAGCCAGATGCTTTTCTATTATTTGGTATTAAAATCACGATTTCCGGAAAAAACAGTAGTGCTCACCTACGAGCAGGTAAAAGCATTTAAAAATAATGCAGTGGGTTTCAAAGGCTATGTAGGGGATATTGAAACTGATAATCCTGTGATGGCTAGTAAACCACAACGCGCAAAACCTTTTGTCCCAATTGCTACGAATGAAGACTGGTCTATTGAACGGATCAAGACTGAGACCTTGTCATATGCCCAGTATTTGGCTAACAACTCTTTTCCATTGACCAGTCGGGATGAATCGAAGGCCTGTGCTTATTGTCCCTTTGAGCGTATTTGCCGGAAAACAGCCTTACCCAGATAATTTTCCCTAATTGAACCATTCCGTAGAACGTCACCCCGAGCGGAGTCGAGGGGCAATAAACGATGGCTCTACGATATTAATTGGTAATAGTATCCCTCGACTCCGCTCGGGATGACAGAAATAGCAATTTTAACACCAGCTTGTGCCAAGGACAATAAAGCCGTAACATGTTACGGCTCTCCAGATAAATCTATAACACCTGACAGGGGTTATGTCGATTCTATTTCAGCAATCTCGCTTCCTAACGATTCCCATTGCTCGAGCAGTGTATCGATCTCTGTATTCAAGGTTTCGATTGCTTGCGAGCACTCGGCCAGTTTGCCAGGGTCAGTAGCATTTTCCGGATCATGAAGTTCTGTATCCAGTACCGTTTTTCGGACTTCAGCCTTCTCAATATCCCGTTCTACTTTGGTAAATTCTCGACGCAAAGTTTTTAACTGTTGATGCCGTGCTTTGTGGGTGCCAGGAATTGCATTTCTAATTTCTACACGTTGAGATGATGGCTCTTTTGATTGTTGATAAGCTGTGAGCTGAAAGGTATCGGCGAAGACTTTTACTGTTCCATCACCTGTCAAATAAATTATCTGATCACAAACCCGATCTATAAGAAAACGGTCATGGGTGATGAGCAGCAAGGCTCCACTAAATTCAGTAAGACTATCTTCCAGAACTTCCAGAGTAGGTATATCCAGATCATTAGTCGGTTCATCCAGAATTAATATCTCGGCCGTTTCCAACATTAGATTAGCCAACAAAACGCGGGCGCGTTCTCCTCCGGATAACTGGGCCACGGGTAATTCAAGTTGATCTTTATGAAAGAGAAAGCGTTTAGCCCAAGCACTGATATGCAATGGATTCCCGCGATAGATCACCGTATCGCCATCCGGAGCCAGGGCTCGTTTTAGTGAAAGGGTCTCATCCGGTAACTGACGGGATTGATCCAGAGTGATCATATGAACCCCCTGAGCTATTTCAACCTCACCACTATCAGTTTCTAATTCCCCCCTCAGGATATTAATCAAACTGCTCTTCCCACTTCCATTGGCTCCCATGATACCAATTTTCATCCCGGGGGAGAGGAAAAGTTCCAGGTTTTTGAATAGTAATTTGTTGCCTCTGGTTTTGCTGATGTTTTTAGCGTGCAGTAATTTCTTGGAGTGTCGGCCACTGGCTTCAAAAGTGATCCCGGCTTCACTGGGCAGGTTAATACGCTGTCTTAGCTCAGTCAGATCATCAATCATCTCATGAGCTTTGTCGATACGGTACCGGGCTTTGGATGTCCGTGCTTTGGGTCCTCGGCGCAGCCATTCGGTTTCCCGCCGCACCTTATTAGACAGAGCTACTTCTTCAGCATGTTGTTCGCCTAGATATTTCTCCCGATCCTGAATGAATTGGGAATAATTCCCGCGAACTTTCAGGTAGCCTTGTTTATAACGCTGATCTAAATCCATAATGCTATTACAAGTATTTTCCAGGAAGAGGCGATCGTGACTAATAAGCATAAAGGCAAAGTGCGCTTTCTGAAGCAGTGATTCCAGCCACAGGATACCTGCCAGATCCAGATGATTGGTTGGTTCATCAAGTAAGACCAGATCGCAATCTTGAGCTAATATTGACGCAATAGCCACTCGTTTTTTCCAGCCCCCGGAAAGTGTATTGACCCTTAGATTCAGATCGGAAAACTG
>JAUVKO010000008.1 GCA_030596225.1 Fidelibacterota bacterium | reverse complement strand
CCTGAAGTTGACCCTCACTCTTTAGCTGAGCAGCTTCCAGGATCACTTCCACTGATTCCTGCTTAGCATCCTCGATAAAGCCACAAGTATTAATTATTATGGTATTTGCATCCCGGGCATCATCGACCAGTTCAATTCCCGTTGACTCTAATCCACCGGCGATGATCTCGCTGTCTACAGTATTCTTGACACAACCAAGACTGATGATGTGAACCTTCTTATTTGGTTTTGTAGGTGTCATATTTATTTTTCATAAATTAATAAACCCGTTTTCAACTGAGCCGATCGGCGAAGTCAAACAGGTTTTGAAACCTCTATGCTACTAGACTCGTTTTTGCGGAAACAGGTTAACTATAATACCATCTCTGCAACTCTGTGGCTCTGGCTGCCTGGCGCCTACCTATACCGAAGACTGGCGAGAAGTGTTCTTAGCCACTACTCACCTCAAAGAGTGCTTCCACATACCTGGCTGCATCAAAGTTCTGGATATCCCCTATTTTTTCGCCAATCCCAATATACCTGACCGGAATATCGAGCTTATGATGAATGGCAATAGCAATTCCCCCTTTAGCTGTACCATCAAGTTTGGTCAGAAATAGATGATCAACCGGAGTAACCTGTGAAAACTGCCGAGCCTGGATCAAAGCATTCTGGCCTGTCGTAGCATCAATGGTCAGTACCGTTTCATGAGGTGCACCGGGAATAACTTTCTTTACTACACGCTGAATCTTATCCAATTCGTCCATAAGATTCTTCTGAGTGTGCAAACGACCGGCTGTATCAATGATCACAATATCGATACCTCGCTGTCTGGCACTCTGTAAGGCATCGTATACTACTGCACTGGGGTCTGCGACTTCCTTCTTCATCAATTCTGCACCACTGCGGGTTGACCAAATAGCCAGTTGTTCGATAGCTGCAGCCCTGAAAGTATCACCGGCAACCAGCAAAACCTGTTTGCCCTGATTGATATAGTGATGCGCCAATTTTCCGATTGATGTCGTTTTGCCTACACCATTTACCCCTACCACAAGGATGACATGCGGTTTTTCCTGGGGCTCCAGATCTGTTTCTTCAATATCCATTCTCTTGATAAGATCAGTTTTGAGAAATTCGATAACTGTTTCCATTTCAACAACCTGGTTCAGAGGAAAATTCTTACGTAGATCTTCAATGATCAGCATCGATAACTCGACACCTATATCAGCCGATATCAGAATTTCTTCGATCTCTTCCAACATCTCTTCTGTGAGAGGGACAGAACCTGTGAAAAGTTTACTGATTCGGTTATTGAATTGGGTACGGGAACGACTTAAACCCTTTTTTAATCTATTAAATGCAGAAGAAAAGACCATGTGTAAATACTCTATTGGATGAGGTTAGAAGATGCGTTTAGTTGCGTTTTACATCAACCTGGTATAGGTGGTAATAATATTTCATATACAAAAGGAAGGAAACCGAGCCAACAGCGACAGTGATATAGAGCAGATAGTCTGCCCAGGGATTAAGCTTGAAAATCATCAGGATGAATGTGATACTAGTCAGAAATATGGACCATTTTCCGGTTCGGTTGGCTTGCATCTCACGTTTTGAATCTTTACTCACCAGATAGCCTAAACCAAAAATGAACAACTCCCGAAGAATAATAAAAGCAACAAACCAGTTGGGAATTGCCTGTGACACTGGTTTTGCGAAGAACAGCACTCCAAAGATAACGATCTTATCTGCCACAGGATCTAAAAATTTGCCCAAACGACTAACTTCATGATACGAACGAGCAAACCAGCCATCCAGATAGTCTGAAAAAATGGCCATGGATATCCAGAACGCAGCCCATATGGGAAAATTAACCAACTTCCCATCCCAGGCATTGAGAAGGTAAACAATGGGGAATACCATCAAGGCACGGGCAACTGAGGTTGTATTCGCTGCGGTAAAAAACTTCATCATAACACTATTTTATTTAAACCTGACACCATAATCCCTTAATTCAAATTTTGCATCTGCCAGTAGAACTTTAGTTCTTCCCACTCTCGCAACACCGCCATCTTCAAGACAGATGAGGTCAGATGACCCTTTCACAAACTCATAATTATGAGAGATAAGAATCACTCTTGTACCAATAGCTTTTAAATTATTTATTTTTGATAAAAGCACCATGTTTTCTTTTGTAGTAACACCAATATCTAACTCATCCAAAATGATGAATTCCGGCTGTAGATAGAACACACATGCCAGAGCAACTCGACGACGTTCTCCCCCACTCATTAAAATAAATGGGAATTCTAAAATGCCTTCCGGATCTGAAAATCCCAACTCCTGCAATAAGGTTGTTAATATGGACCGATCAATATCTTGAGAAAGTAGATTCCTCAATTGCTCCAATACATTTTCTGCAAACAGAAAGCGTTCCAGGTATTGAGGTAAATAATACCAATTCTGTTTAGGATACTCATTGCTTAAGCTTGCCAGAGCTTCTCCAAAACTGCTCTTTCCGCACCCATTCTTACCAATAATGCAAGTATAACCCATATCACTGAGGGTTATTTCCGGCGTGTGCAAAGAAAATGCATTGTCACCGGGATAGGTCTTGGTTAATGGAGGTATGATCAACTTCAAAGACGAGCGACTTTCAGTTCAGGCATATTTAGATCGATGACGTGAGTTCCCCAAGTGATCTCGGCGGGATACTGTGTAACATGAATGATGGTTTTGCCACTGCTATTGACCTGCAACAGGAAATTCCTTAGAAATTCTGCTCGATCCCAATCAAGATAAGAGCTAGGCTCATCAAGGATCAGCAGCCTTGCTTTGTGCATCATGAACTGGGCCAATGCCAAGCCCTGCCTTTCGCCACCTGAGAGACTTTCTATGGATCGATCCAGAAAATTCCATAGTCCTAAACCATCCAGGATCTGATTCAACTCTTCGTCTGAAGAAACTCCTGCATATGATAATTCTTCCCGCACGGTCTCAGCAAAGAACAACTCCTCGATCTGTTGAGCCATATATGCAATGCGATGATCACGGATTGCTTCCGGATAGCCGGGTTTAACCGTTTGGCCATCTACAATCACCTCACCCCGGTCTGGAGCGGATAAACCAAGTATGAGCTTAACCAGACTGCTCTTTCCGCTGCCATTACCCCCGACTATGGAAACGAAACTACCCTTTTCGATACAGAGATTCAGGTCTTCAAATATACTTTTTGTATAGTTCTTCCAGGAATAACTGAGTGCCAGGTCTCTGATCTGAATGTGGCACCCCATAAGTCTATTTCTCGCGATGGATATTAAAATCAATAAATTGGATCATAGAATGTTTGACGGGACTATCAGGGAAATGATCCAAACTAGCTTTGGCCTGGTCAGAATAATCCTGAAGTTTCTGCTTCGTATAATCCAAACCACCATATTGATTGATGAACGCTAAAACATATTTGCGAACTTTCTTGTCGCTGTCCTTTTTGATCATTCGCTTAAATTCACGTACTTCCTGCTTATCAGCTTGTTGCAGGGCATGAATAATGGGAAGTGTCACCATGTTGTGCTTTACGTCAAGACCAATGGGTTTGCCAACAGAGGCTGCTCGCCCCTCAAAATCGAACAGATCATCCTTGATCTGGAAGGCAATTCCAAAATTTCGCCCATATTCAAAAAGGGCATTCCAGACTTCATGGTCATCTGAGGTAGTCATCGCTCCCAGTTTACATCCTGTAGCCAATAATGAGGCTGTTTTATCCTCGATCATATCAAAATAAGCCGCTTCAGTCATGGTATCTGAGCGAGCACGATCAATCTGATCGATCTCACCGGTGACCAATTTATTCGCAGTATTAGCCAGTAAGTCCAACATCTCCGGATGCTTCAGGGCAACCATTTGGACCAAGGCCTTAGAAAAGAGATAATCTCCGATAAGTACACTAACCTTATTACGCCAGATAGAGTTGATACTGGGTAAACCCCGACGTGTTTCCGCCTCATCAACCACATCATCGTGAACCAGGGTTGCTGTATGCAGGACTTCAACCAGAGTAGCTGCCGAATAGGTCTGCTTATTACATGCTCCATTCAATTTGGCTGATAGCAGTAAAAGCATAGGGCGCATCTTCTTGCCCTTTTGGGCAATAACGAATTTCATTACCTGATTGATCAGAAAGACATGAGAACCGAGCGACTTCTCGAAATAGTGCTGAAAGCTGTTAAGTTCCGCCTGAATTGGTCTTAGCAGATCATCCAAGGATATCTTCAAGTAATTTATCCTCTTTATTTATGCCCCCAGAACCTTCCCCGGATTCTTCGACTTCTTTCTTTTTCTGTTCCACTAATTTTGCCACCCAGATGCTGACCTCATAGAGCAGGATCATTGGCATTGCCACACCCAACATAGTAAATGGATCAGCGGGAGTGAAAATCGCCGATATCATCATAATCGCCAGATAGGCAAAACGCCGAACCTCCCTTAGCATACGGGAATCGACAATTCCAATTTTGGCAAGTATATAAATAACTACGGGCAGTTCAAAAGCTATACCGGTGAACATGATGAGAATAGTAATATATTTCAGATAATCCGTTATGGTCACGTAATTCACTAATCCTTCTAAACCATGATTAAGTATGGAAAAGAATTTCAGAGACCACGGTATCATTATGAAATACGAAAACAGCGAACCAATTACAAAGCTTAGAATCGTTGCGATGATCAACGTGGGTGCAAAAGACCGTTCATCATCCAAGAGACCTGGAGCAATGAAACGCCACACTTGATGAATGATCACGGGTAATGAGAACACAATCCCCAAAACGATGGCCACCCTCATTTTAGCTAAGAAAACACCCAGGATCGTTGTATTGAGGAGTTCTAATCGGGGTTCGGTTTGCTCAATTGGAATACTGAGAATATGGATCAACTGATTGGAAAATATGAAGCCTATAACAGCAAAAATAATGATGCTGCTAAAAGCCTTGATAATTCGCCATCTTAATTCCTCAAGATGATCCAATAATGGCATTTCAGTATTTGATGCAGCAGTCATAGTCGAATAAGATAAATGGATTCTAAGATAGTAAAACCTCAATTCCCGTACGGTTCATGAAATTATTCATCTGCATTTAATGAATGTTTCAGGAAAGCAGATTTTCAACGATTTTTCCCGGAACTAACACACTCAGATCGTCTTGGGAAACCGCAGTATTCAGCTCTGCTTGTTTTTCAGTTGTCCAAAACTGACGGGACATCCGTTCCTCAATATGATTCCATATCTTAGAGCGAATCCGATCCTTGAAATTTCGGCGAATGATACCCTGCTTATCCAAAAAGTTTTGATGAGCAATCAGGGTATTCATCAAATCTGAGATACCTTCAGCCTTGAGTGCATTTGTTTTAATAACCTGTGGTGACCAAACGTCATCTGCAACGGGACGCATTTCCAGCATAGATTGAATTTGGGCAAATGCTTGATTGGCCCCCTGACGGTCCGCCTTATTTATAATAAATATATCTGCAATCTCCATCAGACCCGCTTTCATCGCCTGGATATCATCACCGGATTCAGGAACCAGCACAACCAGAGTTGTATCTGCTGCATTGGCTACATCCAATTCAACCTGCCCCACCCCCACAGTTTCATAAATAATGACATCAAAACCGGCAGCATCAAAAATATCAGCAGCATCTTGTGTACATATGGCTAAACCACCATGACTGCCACGAGAAGCCATAGACCTGATAAAAACATGCTTGTCAGCGTAATGACGCCCCATGCGAACTCTATCACCGAGAATAGCACCACCGGTGAACGGACTGGTGGGATCCACCGAGATAACGGCAACTCGCTTATCCATTTTTCGCCAATATTCAATAATCCCATCCACTAATGAGCTTTTTCCTGCTCCCGGTGGACCGGTAACCCCAATTCGATACGCGTGTCCCAGATGTTGAAACAGAGCATCCGTTAGAGACATATCTAATTCATCAGCATTTTCCACAAATGAAAGCGCCCGGGTAATGGCCAGGCGCTTGGAATTCAGAATCCCATCGAGATCAATATTCATGAGTAATACAGATCAGATTTTAAGCTGATAGATTTCCTTGAATTTGCTGTATTTTCGGATTATTACTTTTTGTCCATCCCGTGATAACCAATTTTTTTCTTCCAATTTTTTTATCATACGGGATACCGTCTCGCGAGTTGTTCCTGCCATATTGGCGATATCCTGCTGCATAGGCATGTTACCCAAAGTCACATCCCCCATCTTGTACATTCCATTTTCCTCTGCCAACTCGATCAGAATTGAGGCAATCTTACCTTCGGCATCACTGAGGGTCAAATATTCAAGATGCATATCAGTTTTTCTCAGTCGCAGAGCCAGCTCCATGAGCAAAGCCGTAGCGACCTTAGGGTGATGCTCAAGCAGGTCAAGAAATTCGCGCCGATTAATAGTCTGCAGCTTGCAATCAGAAAGTGTGATAACATTGGCTGAACGCATTTCTCCATCTAAAATTGCTAATTCGCCAAAGAAATCGCCCTCTCGCAAAAATGCCAATACGGCTTCACGGCCATCTTCAGCCAAACGAGTCACCTTCACAGAGCCGCTTTCGATGATAAAAAAGTTGTCACCTGATTGCTCTTGATGTAAGATATGCTGATCTTTTTCGTAGTTTTTTTCCTGACATACATTTGCCAGCTGGGCGAGCACCTTATCACTCAACTCTGAGAATAACGGTACCAATCGTAAGATATCTATTATCTCTTCATAGCGCTCGTTCATTGTCTTCTCCTCTATATTTTCGGTTGACTGAAAATGCAATTTAGCAGGTAATCCATGGAAAGCTTATTTCATTCACTATTTATTGTTAACTAAAGTAGAACGAAAACACTCAAAGCGAAAACACAAAATTCGTTTTCATAAAATAATTCACGATTTGTTCAATCTTTAGTAGCTGATGCTAAGACTAGATTTTTATTTCAACTTAAAGCGTTGACAGAGGCATGGTGCGCATCTATATTCGCGGGCATTTTTGAGGAGAAAGAAAAAAATATGCCTGTAAAAAAGACCATTGCAAAACGCATCAGACAAGCTGAAAAAGCTCGTATACGTAATAAACATTATAGTTCAATGATGAAAACTGCCATTAAAAAAGCACTGGCAACTGAGGACGCAGAAAATGCAACCACCCTCGGTCGCTCAGCAATGTCATTGATCGACAAAGTTGCTTCTGTTGGAATTATTCATAAGAATAAGGCAGCCAACCAGAAATCCCGGATCGCTAAACACATTGGGACTCTTTCCTAAAGCACTTTCCAAAACTTAATAGTCATTCTAGACTATGTTAGTTCTGAGACCGGTGATTCACCGGTCTTTTTTTTTATCCGCTTTCGCGAGCTTGAGAACAGAAGACCCCATGCATGCCTTTCTTCTGCTGCCTACCTACGCCGAAGTGCTACGTAGACTGTACAGCTACGCGCAGGCAGGTACTTCATACTTGAGGAAGGCGGGCATGATGGGCTATACGCTTCGGCGGGATGCTTGTCCCGTCGAAACCATGTGTAGACGGATCGCCATTTCCGACGGGCGGATAACCACGGCGAAGCCTCTTGGAGGCGAAGACGGGTTATGGAGCTGGGACCACGGGTTTGAAACCCTGCCATGGGCGGGTACCCGTGGTGTGCTCCATTCGGAAAATGTTAGTATATTTCGTTGGTAAGACAATGAACAGAACCCCCGGCATAGCGGAAGCTGGTCAAAGGAGTGACAAATCGTTGGATTCCCATTTCCTTGAGAAGCGCTTCGACACCAGGTGTCCCAAAGTAGGCGCTATTCACCATAATGCCAGGCGCTATGAGCGCATTGACGGCATAGTCACCCAGTTTCTCATCTACCCCGGATGAATCCATAGCTGAGACCTCGATCACCCTTATTCCCAGAGCTTGGATCTTTTGCATACTGGTTTCGCTGATCATATCAGCAGTAATGATCACAGCAGCCAGGCAATTATCAGCAGTTACCACCGGCGTAAAAACCGTGTCAAGATGGTATCCTTCTGATTCGATAAGGACATAGTGATCCGGGCGAATAATTTCGCGCACAAAATCATGACCTAAACGATTAGATCGGGAGAGTCCTCCGAAATAGAAACTCCCCTGACAGGTTTCGATGTAATTAATATCACCACCCTCAAGGAAAGCCCCTTCCGGCAAGCTTACTACCGTTTTTCCCAACTTTTCTTCAATCAGCTTAGTATGAAATTCACCTTCGTAGATTCTGTCTTTGACGCTGAAACGACTCTTTATCCAGATTCCACGAAAGATCAACCCTGCATCGCGGATAAAAACTGCATCATGATATAGACTGTCAGGCTGGTTGAGTTCTTCAGGAAAGGGAACGATGTGTACATGAAATCCGGCAGTCAGCAAGGTATCAACAAAATTCAACCACTCTTGTCGTAAAAGGATTTGATCCGGAATAATACCTTGTTCATGTGCGTACAGAGTGGCAAAATTGATACTGGATTCAGTTTCTCCCTGATGAACAGGATAACCTTGATGCCACATGCCCTTTACATCATCTGTAACCGGTGCAAGCCCTAATAATATGATCTCACGATTATGTTTATATGCATTCATGGCAGCAATGTAGGAATTAAGAGCGAAAATTGAAGATTTAAGATTTTGCACTCTTGATGATCTCGTAAAAAGTCCATCTCGCCCGCCTGCGTATAACTTCGCCCGCCTTCCTTAGTACGAAGTACGGCGGACAGGTGCGGGCAGGCAGAGCGCGCAGAGCGATGTATTGAGCTGGTCGAAATGACGCAAAGTGTTGATTATAAACAATATAGGCCATAAATCTATAAATGGTTGTATTTAATATGTTTAGGGCATTTTTCACTTTTATTAACTTACTTTTTGCGGGTTCATCTTAATTGATATGAAAAGATTAAAGGTAACAGCATGAAATCCATTATTGATAAAGCTTTTCTCATTGTGCTATTGCTAGCATTTTTAACTAGTTTATACCTTATCTTTAATTGGGTTCCTCAGATCAAAGCATCCAATTCAGCAGAACAGATTGCCCAAAAAATATTTTATTTCCATGTACCCAGTGCCTGGTTGGGATTTTTAGCATGCTTTATCGTATTTGTTGCAAGCGTAGTTTATTTATGGACTCGTAAACGTCAGTTTGAACTGATTGCAGTTGCCTCTGCAGAGATTGGTATTCTCTTTATTACATTAGTTTTGATCACAGGACCGATCTGGGCAAAACCCGTTTGGGGTATTTGGTGGACCTGGGATGCTCGCCTGACCTCATCACTGATCCTGTGGCTAATCTATGTTGCCTTTCTAATGCTACGGCGCTATTTGCCGGACGGAAGTAAACGTGCCAATCTCACTGCTGTTGTAGGAATAATCGGTTTTATCGATGTCCCGATTGTGTATTACTCTATTCGCTGGTGGGAGACCCAACACCCGAAAGCTGTCATAGCAAGCAGCGATGGGAGTTTGGCTGCCCCCATGTTTTTTACATTTATGTTCACGTTGGCTACATTCACACTTCTGTATGTGTATCTTATGAAAAAACGATATCAATTATTAAAATTAGAAGATACCTTAAATAAGCAATTCAAGGAAATGGAGATTCTCTAATGGATGCATATATCTATCTATTCTTTGCCTATAGCATTATCTGGTTGGGGATTTTTGGCTTTATGTGGTATATGAATAAAAAGGCTAATCATTTGGAACAAGAAATGACTCTACTGAAAGAGCTGATCGATGCAAAGAGTGGAGGATCTGTTGATGTCTAAAAGGATTGTGCATGTTGTTGGTACCGGGACTATTGGAGAACCATTGATCGGATTGCTATCTGATTACAGGGAGAATCTGGGTATTGATGAGATTACTTTTCATAAAAGAACACCATTAAAGAGCGAACATGCCAAGGTGGTGCGTTTATTGAAACGTGGGGCGCGTTTGGTCACAGATCAGGAAGCTTTCGAAGGGTTTAAGGAAATAGGTATTACCCCGGCCTTCTCTACAATAGAGGCCATTGACCGAGCTACTGTTGTCATTGACTGTACCCCCAAAGGGGTTGGTCATAAAAATAAAGTGAAATATTATCATAATTTCGATCATAATACTCTGGGATTTATTGCTCAAGGGAGTGAAACCGGTTTCGGTAAACCCTATGCCCGAGGGATCAATGATGAATCACTTATACACGATGAGGATAGATTCTTACAGGTAGTATCCTGTAACACACATAACCTTTCATCTTTGGTGAAGACGATTGGTCTTCACAATGGAGATCCGGACAATTTATTGGATGGTCGGTTTGTAATGATTCGACGTGCCAATGATATCAGTCAGGCAAATGATTTTATTCCTGCACCTGAGGTCGGTTCTCATAGCTCAGAACGCTATGGCACTCATCATGCAAAAGATGCAGCTAATCTGTTCAGAACTCTTGGTTACGATCTTAATATCTTTTCATCTGCAATGAAATTAAATACCCAGTACATGCATATTATCCATTTTTGCTTAAAGATGAAAGAGTCAATGACCATGACTCAGGTCATGGATATCTTTGAAGCAAATCCGCTTGTCGCAATCACGGAGAAAAAATTATCCAGTCAAGTATTTTCGTTTGGAAGAGACCACGGTCATTATGGTCGGATTCTTAATCAAACTGTAATATCAACTCCCAGTTTGCACTTGCTGAATGGAGGCAAGGAGCTGGTTGGTTTCTGCTTTACTCCCCAGGATGGAAATTCATTACTGAGCTCTATCTCAGCAGCGATATGGTTTATGTATCCTAATTCGTATGAGCAGAAAATTCAGTCTCTGGAAGATTGGTTCTTTAGTGAGGTATAGCAGACCATTAAGATATTAAATTACAATAGAGCGATCTCGATCATTCAGAAGTAGAGATCGCTTTTTATATTATGCTTTCATTGGAATCATTTACCAAAAGTGTTTTCACGTCAACCTGGTATTCACCGGGGATGAAAATCCTCTGTGCTTGTTCAGGCGGGCTTGACTCAACAGTTCTGCTATATCTGCTTCATCAAATTCCCGATATAGAAATCGCCATTATCCATTTTAATCATCAATTGCGTGGAGTGGATAGTGATGCAGATATGGAGTTTGTCAAGGCGCTTGGGCAACAATATGGTTCAGCAGTGCATGTCATTTCTGAAAATATAGAAGCTTATGCAAAAGATAATCAGCTAAGTATTGAGGAGGCTGGAAGTCAAAGAAGACGATCCCAATTCCTAAAGAAAATGGATGAACTTGGTTATGATCTAATTGCCACAGCCCAACACCAGGATGATATGATTGAAACTTTATTGTTGAACCTGTATTTGGGGACTGGTATCCGAGGTTTAGCCGGTATTAGTGAGCATTGGAATAGCCATGTACGACCGCTTATAATGATTCCCCGTTCTGAAATAGAAAAACTATCAAATTCACAAGGCTTACAATTCTGTCACGATAGATCTAATACAGAAATAAAATATTTGCGAAATAATATCAGGACAAAACTGATTCCCTATTTAAACCCTGAGAACGAACTTAAGATAAGAGCTCTATTTTATGCGATAAAGGAATCTGGGAATGCTTTAAATAAAAAGCTCCAGCATAGCATAGAACATGTTGATAATATAGTACATAGGGTGGGTTATGTAGAAAAAATATCATTAGGAATGAATAGGTTGCCCGACTATTTTTCCGCGATTCAAAAAGTGATTTTTGACAGAGCTTTTCAATCAATTTCTTTATCGACTCAGGGATTGTCCTCAAAGCACTTCAAGGCTCTGAAATCATTACTAGGTGTGGATGCTATTGGTAAAAAAACACAACTTCCTGAATCTGTACTGGTTTTTCGAGACAGACACTATCTCTCATTCATCCTTGAGCCAATATTTAAATGGAAATCAGTCCCGATCACCTTGGCCAGCAATGTGTCTTTTCCGTTTTTTACCATTGATTACTGTGCTTCTCGAGTGTGTAAACACGTTAAAGATGCAAATTATTTTTGGTATAAGCATCATCCAGACCTTTACATACTAAGGCGAAACAATAATGGTGATAAAATGGAAGTGGAAGATTCCGGGAGAAAGATTTCAGTCAATCAAATACTGCAAGAGGCACATGTGGCACCACATTTAAAAGGCTACTATCCTGTAATGGAATATTTGGGTGACATTGTATGGATTCCGGGTATCAGGACGTCCAGTTCGGCTATGATCGATCTATCGACTACAAAAGAAAATGAAGTCAGGCACTGTATTAGAGTTCAATTCCAAAAAGGAACATATGAATGAGAACACGACTAGTTGAGAACATGGGCAAATATACAGGTCAGGTTCTAGAAGAAATATTAACTACGGAAGAGATCGATAATAGGGTCGAAGAGCTTGCCAGGCAGATCTCAAAGGATTATGAGGGCAAAGTGCCAATCCTCATTGGTGTTTTAAATGGGTCTATATTCTTTCTAGCTGATTTGGCTAAAAAGCTTGATATAGAATGTGAATTAGATTTTATTAAAGTGTCTTCCTACCATACTGGTACACAATCATCTGGTACTGTTCGTTTACTCAAAGACATTAGTTGTATTGTTACAGACCGGGATGTGATCATTGTTGAAGATATCATTGACAGTGGATTAACAGCTCGCTTTCTAAAGCATCGGATTTTAGAGAATCAACCCAGTTCGGTGACTTTTGCTTCATTGCTTCTAAAACCAGACTGTCTTAAGCTCGAATTTGAGGCAGAATATATCGGCTTTGAAGTTTCAGATAGATTTCTAGTGGGCTATGGATTGGATTTAGATCAGAAATTTAGGAACTTGCCGTCGATATGGGCATTTCCTGTAGATATGAATGTATAAAAGGGATTAAATGAATACAGATAATAAACAAAATCGAAATCAGGATAAGTCTCCCAAAAAAGGAGATAATACCTCAAAGAATCGTCGCAGACCCCCAAAAAAACCGCAGAATAAAAATTGGAATAAAGGGGAAAGTCAGAAACGACCGAAAACAACTCCGGTAAAAAAATCGACCAATATCAAGATCACTCGTCCATCTGAAGGTAATGAGAATTGGCAAAAAGGAATGAAAACAACGCTGCTTTGGGTGGCGATACTGATTTCGGTATTTTTCTTTGCGCAAATGCTGAACACTGAATCAGCTCCTGTCAAGAAGCTAGTGTATACGGAATATCGTGAACTATTGGAAGCAGGTAAAATTGAGTCCGCCATTCTGATCAAGAATCGATTTCACGGTGTGCTCAAGCTTCCGGAAACAACAGTTATTAATGGTGTTGTCAGAGAATATGAAAAATTCTGGGTTGTACTATCTCCGGTTATTGATAGCGATGTTCTGGCAAAATGGGATGAGATGGGGATTGAGTATGAATTTCAGGATGAAACCCGTGATTGGGTAGATTACCTATTTCAGGTCCTACCTTGGTTTCTGATCATCTTTTTCTGGTTCTTTATCATGCGTCGGATGCAGTCCGGAGGTGGAACAAAAGGGATATTCTCGTTTGGTAAAAGCCGGGCACGTATTGTCGACAATGAAAAACCAAAAACAACATTTAAGAATGTTGCCGGTTGTGAAGAGGCAAAAGAAGAACTTATGGAAATAGTCCAGTTTCTAAAACATCCGGAAAAATTTCAAAAATTGGGCGGTAAAATACCAAAAGGTGCACTTCTAGTAGGTCCACCCGGAACAGGAAAAACGCTTCTGGCAAAAGCCGTTGCAGGTGAAGCATCTGTTCCATTCTATAGTCTAAGTGGTGCTGATTTTGTAGAAATGTTCGTTGGTGTAGGAGCCAGCCGTGTCCGTGATCTATTTGAACAAAGCAAGAAAAACGCTCCATGTATTATTTTCATTGACGAACTAGATGCTGTTGGTCGCCAGCGCGGTGCTGGCTTGGGTGGTGGTCATGATGAACGTGAACAAACTTTAAATGCATTACTAGTTGAAATGGATGGATTTGAAACTACCGATAATATCATTCTATTGTCAGCAACAAATCGACCTGATGTGCTTGATTCTGCGTTACTGAGGCCTGGCAGGTTTGACCGTCGAATTATGGTCGATAATCCTGATGTCAGGGGTCGTGAAGCCATTCTCAGAGTGCATTCAAAAGATATCCCACTGGCAAAGAATGTTCGTTTGGACATTATTGCCAAGGGAACACCAGGTATGTCTGGTGCCGATTTAGCAAATCTTATGAATGAGTCCGCACTGCTTGCCGCAAAGCATAATAAACAACGCGTAGCTATGGTTGATATCGAGCATGCTAAAGACAAAGTAATGATGGGGACCGAGCGTCGGAGCATGGTGATTAACGAGAAGGAAAAACGCACAACAGCAATACATGAGGCAGGTCATGCGCTTGTGGCTCGTCTTACAGCTGGAGCAGATCCTGTCCATAAAGTGACCATTATTCCACGTGGACAAGCACTTGGTCTTACAGCACAGTTGCCTGTTGATGATCGCTACAACTATTCCCGAGAGCATATGGAGGGAATGTTAGCAATTCTCATGGGTGGCCGTGTTGCAGAAGAAATAGTTTTAGATCAGATGACTACCGGTGCCGGTAACGATATCGAAAGAGCGACAACACTTGCTCGTAAGATGGTCACAGAATGGGGGATGAGTGAAAAAATCGGACCCATGACCTATGGACAGAAGAAGGAAGAGATATTCATTGGTCGTGACTTAGGTATGCATCGTGATTTTAGTGAAGATATGGCCAAAAAGATTGATATCGAAGTTCGTAAGATCATCGATGTTGCCTATAACGCAGCTAAGAATATTATCACTAAGCATAAGGCTAAACTGATCGAGATATCGGAAATTCTTCTTGAAAAAGAGAGCCTTGATGGAAGACAGCTGGATAAGATCCTGGGCATTGAATCAGAAAGACCAGAACGGGATAAATCCTTTCAGAACCCAAGACGTAGCAGATCTCGATCGAGTCATACACGCCGGCGTCCTGACAGCTCCACATCAAAGAAAACCAATAAACCTGGTAAGACCCCTGACGCGAATGAGAAACCGCCACAGGATTCAGTTAAAGAATAAATAAAGATCACGACCTTTTCCAATGATGCTGCAAAAAACCATGAATGCAGGAAAGGGTAATCGATGGTTAGTTAAAGGTCAGGAGTTATTCCTAGAGAAGCCCATGATAATGGGAATTTTAAATGTAACTCCTGATTCTTTTAGTGATGGGGGAAAATATTTAGATATCAATACTGCTCTTGATCGTGTAAGAGATATGATCTCGGAAGGTGCTGATATCATTGATATTGGTGGAGAATCCACCAGACCGGGAGCTAAGCCAGTTAAGATTGAGGAAGAAATGCGCCGTGTTCTTCCCATTATTCAAGAACTTTCCGCAGAAACTGATGTACTGATTTCAATCGATACACAAAAGTCAAAAGTAGCTGAAGCGGCTCTTGCTGCTGGCGCGCATATAGTCAATGATATCTCTGCTGGAAGGAATTCTCCAGAAATGTTCCCATTAATTGCTGAAAGTCAGGCAGGGTATGTTATGATGCATATGCAGGGTACTCCGGAATTCATGCAGAAAGCACCTCATTACCAAAATGTTGTCAAAGACATTTGCTCATTCTTCGAAGAAAGGTTAAATAATGCAGAAGCTTCGGAAGTGAATGCAGCGCAAATTGTATTAGACCCGGGTATTGGATTTGGAAAAACACTACAGGATAACCTCCATATATTAGCAAATATGTATGAATTCCATGATTTCGATCGGCCTCTTCTCCTGGGAGCTTCACGTAAATCGTTCATAGGTATGTTTGATCAATCGGACCCTGAAAAGCGATTGGGAGGATCCCTGGCGGCGGCTTTGGCAGCTTACCTGCAGAATGTACAAATATTTCGTGTACACGACATTTTAGAAACACTTCAAACTCTTGAAGTCTTCACTGCCATTCAAAAGTGTTCCGATTAAATTGTAGCGATGACAGATAAAAAGAACATACTCTATTTCATTGTTGGATTACTTACCACCGGCGTAACAATCTATTTCTGGCGCTTTGAACTATTCTCAATTGCTTTCCTGTCTATTCGAGTTTATGATTTAGTTGATATTTTGGCTGTGACCTTTGTACTCTTTTCATTATATAAGATATTCAAGGGTACCAGAGCTGCCCAGTTACTATCAGGAATTCTCATTCTCATCTTATTGTCCGTGATCGTTAGGTGGTCAGAACTCCACGGAATGTCATGGCTATTATCTAATCTATCTACGGTATGGGTAATTGCAGTGGTAATATTATTTCAGCCTGAATTGCGAAGAATTCTTATTTACCTGGGGCAAAATCCTTTTGTAAGCTACCTGTTCAGAGTAAAGAATCTGAAAATGGTTGACGAGATCATTGAAGCAATAATGACTTGTGAGGAAAGACGATGGGGTATGCTCATCGTTATGGAAGGCGAAGTTGGTCTTAAACATATCAAAGAAAAATCAACTTCCATCAATGCTCGAGTATCAGCAGATTTACTTGTCTCTATTTTTAATCCAACATCACCTTTGCATGATGGTGCTGTTATCATTAGACATGAAATAATTGATGCGGCGAAGTGCATTTTACCCCTTTCCGAGGAAGTCCATGGAGCCCGAATGAGATTAGGGACACGTCACTTGGCTGCCCTTGGTCTCTCTGAAGAAACTGATGCACATATCCTGGTAGTCTCGGAAGAAACCGGAACACTATCGCATGTGCACAATGGTATTATGAAACGCGGTCTTGATGATATCCAACTACGCAATGTGTTAAATAATATTATCATTTAACATGCGAAACTCACTTTTATGGATCCTTCTGTTTGGTTCATTTCTCTTTGCTGAAACAGAAAATCAAATTTCTTCTTATGTAGAGGAGAAATCTTCAGGTCAATACGAATGGCATATAGACATACCGGCTATTGAAGATGTTACCTTTACCAATACAGGTGTAGAGTATCCCGGGTGGAATATTACAGTTGGCAACAATGGTTACACCATGCCAATTCTATCAAAGCTGGTTTATACGACTACTGGACCACCTGAGATTGAATATTTCATTGGTGAACTCCAAACATTGCCCAGTGTATCTGAAATTGTGTCAGTTACAGAGCAAGCAAAGGGTATTGAGCATTCAGTCCATATCGCCAAAGATCAGTATTCAGATATTGTCACAACAAAACTTATCAGCGATGAAGCTGGATTGCAGGTTTGGGCTATCAATGTGCTGGGAATCCAATATGAGATCGAAGAAAATCGATGGAGTGTTCCTGAACGAATTTCACTATTGATAAAATCAGATATCATATCTGCACAATTTGCAGGTAAGGAAAGTTTATACCTAAATCAAACCTCTCAATCTTTTCCGGATAAGGTTCAAACCAGTCAAATTGGTTTAGGTCAGGGTAAATTTAAACTCTATCTCATTAACGATGGTATCTATCGAATCTTCTATGATACGCTTAAGCAAGCCGAGGCTTTTCCAAATGAACAAATTTCAAGTCGATCCATAAAAATATTCAATAAGGGAGAACAGCAGGCAATCTATGTGTATGATGGAGGTGACGGAGTATTTGATAAGGGTGATTATTTCGATCTGATCGGGAAAAAGAATTATTTCACCGGGACCACTCAGTATTATGATCCTTTCTCAGATATTAATGTATACTGGCTTGACTGGGGTGGGGACAATGGCCTACGCTTCATAGATGAATCAGGAGCACTGATTGATGCAAATCCTGTAAGGCCAAGCACCTTTTGGGATCTCGTGCACATAGAAAAGGATTCTATCTTTGATCGTTTGGGGCAAGTAGATACTGATTTACCAACTATCACTCGAGATCATTATTTCTGGAACTCGGTCAACTCAGGAAGAACAGCTGAGGTTAATTTTCAATTGCATGACCCATTCCGGGGATCCAGCGAGAATGTAGAAATTTCTATCGGACTTCACGGCCTTACATATAGTCAAACAACTGGTGATGAGGCTGAACATATAGTATTTGCCTCTATAAATGATAATTCTATTGGTGATGGAAGTTGGACCCAGCAGGAAGAGTTCACTCTTGTGTCCCCTTCAACGCTGAATCTTTCGCATAATATTCTAGCTGCTAACAGTAACAACACGCTGGCGATCTTCGTTCCAGTAAGTACTCAACCTGGTAAGTATGACCGAATTGTTCTTAACTGGATTGACATTGGTTATGAGCACTTGTTAACGACTTATCAAAATGCGCTTAGATTTCGAAAGTCTTTCATCAATCCCTCGACGACACTTGAATATGAGATCAAAGGTTTTTCTTCTCCAGATATTGTTATCTATAAGGAAGGGATCTCAAAAATCACCGGATATAATATTCGGGAGAATTGGGAATCCAAAGCACCAAAATTCAGTTTGGTATTTCAAGATACAGCAACAGACGCAACTCCAGATTACTGGACTAGCAGTGTAGAAGCATTACTGAAACCAATCGCAGTATCTGCAGATACTGTTGCTGACTTACGTGATCAAGATGGAGATTTCATCATTATCACAATACCAGAATTTTTGGATGGATTAGATGAATACCTGGATTTCAAAAGAAATGAAGGCTGGAATCCTGTGGTTGTATCTGTTGTTGATATCTATGATGAATTTAATTATGGAATCAATTCTCCCTTCGCGATTAAAGCATTTTTAAAGTATGCCAATGACTATTGGCCGTCTAGTCCTGAATATGTTCTCTTAATTGGGGATGCTGTTGGTGATCCACAACAAGCAAAACAGGA
>JAUVKO010000129.1 GCA_030596225.1 Fidelibacterota bacterium | reverse complement strand
TGTGCCCAATTCGATTCTTGCCATGTTCTTTATCCTTTAATTATATAGAATACTATATTTATAGATTATACATACTCCAAATGTTATGCCAGAATATGCATTATTTTGCTACTTATTATTATTATACGACTTATGATGTTTGTATGCAATTAGCATAAGTGAATATCTTTGATTTTCAGACTATAATTCGTCAGTATAGACGAGATTTCGTCAGCAGTAGAAACAATACTAGTCTGCCTGTTGTTGCTTTGCTTTCAGTTCCCCTCCTTAAAAAAGGAGGGGTGGCCCAGTGAAACTGGGACGGGGTGGTTTTCAGATAATATTGCCAATTTGACTTAGTTATTTACTCGTGATAGAGTTTTATTCTTAGTTGTTTTACCCCACCGCCCTTCGGGCACCTCCCCTCTCTGGGGAGGAATAAACGCACAGAGGTATTGAGCGCTGTAGAAGTTCTATTCAGTTTTTTCTTGCCAGCCAAATGAAGCCCGAATTGTATCAAGCATAAAACTTGCTTCTTCAAATACGATCCTATTCTTAAACCTTATTACTTTTACTCCGTTCCTTTTTAGAAATCTGTCTCGTCTAAGATCATACTCTTTTGAGGCAGTAGAATTATGAGGGACACCATCTATTTCGATTGCCAGGCGTTCTGCATGGCAGTAAAAATCAACAATATAGTTACCTATAACCTGCTGACGTCTGAACTTGCGACCATCCAATTGTTTTGCTTTCAACAGCTTCCATGTACCAGCTTCTGCTGGAGTCATGTTGTTCCGTAATTTTCGAGCATATTCTTTCAATCTTTGATCGATCATTATTTATTACTTTCAGTTCCCCTCCTTAAAAGGAGGGGTGGCCCAGTGAAACTGGGACGGGGTGGTTAAGCAGAGTATTGTCAATTTGAAAGTATACTATGTCCATGACTGAGCTTAGTTGCTTTACTATTATACCCCTTCAGTCTTCGCTCTTTCTGTCTACGCTTTCAGCTACATCGTGACAGGTTGAGCTACGCCCTGACAAGCCGCCCTTCGGGCACCTCCCCTCTCTGGGGAGGTATGATACCATATTCATTCGAACCGTATGGTTCTCAATCAGATCCGGGATCCAGCATACCGTGTTTCATTAGTTTACTGCGAAGTGTGGTCCGTGGAATGCCCAAAGCATTGGCTGCTTTTTGCTGATTATTGTGAAATGTCTCCATAGTCTCAGCTAGAATATTTGCTTCAAATACAAACACCCTTTCTGTCAACAAGATACTTTCACTCTCTGAGCTAAGTGATTGATCTGCTTTATTTCGGTATGCTTCCGGAAGGTCAGTTAGATCAATAAGTTTCTGTCTGGAAAATACTGACATTTGCAGGATCAGATGCTCCAATTCACGTACATTGCCAGGCCACTCCAGATCAGTCAAATAGCTTAGCAAATCAGGCGAAAGTTGTTGTTTAGGACTGGCTTTTTTTAAGAAATATTGGGCTAATATTGGGATATCAGGACGTCGTTCATTAAGCGTAGGGATTTGAAGCTTAATAACATTTAGACGGTAATACAGATCCTCTCTGAAACTACCGGTATTCACCAGGGTCTTCAGATCAACTTTGGTAGCAGCAATGAGTCGGACATCGACTGAGATAATCTCTGACCCCCCTACTCTCTCAATCTCTCCCTCCTGGATCACACGTAGTAATTTGGTCTGCAATCGCAAACTCAAATCATCGATATCATCCAGGAATATGGTCCCACCTTTGGCTCGCTCAAATCGCCCAATCGACCTTTTTACGGCGCCGGTAAAAGCGCCCTTTTCGTGCCCAAACATCTCTGTCTCAAACAGAGTCTCACTTAAAGCTGAACAATTGATTTTAATAAAAGGCTTGTCTTTCCGCTGACTTACCAATTGAACAGCGTTGGCAATCATCTCCTTACCGGTTCCGCTGGCTCCTTCGATAAGAACCGTATGCTCACTCTCTGCGACCATCTGCACCTTATCAATCAGTTTGTGCATGACATCTGACTCACCAATCAGATCGGGGAATACTTTTAACTCCGCCAGTGATGCTTTAAGGGCTTCATTTTCAGCACTGAGTGCCTTAATCCCCTTTATGCGCTCTAAATGATGAAAGAGCTCTTCAGGATCGAAAGGTTTGGTGAGGTAGTCGAATGCTCCCTTTTTCAAGGCACTTATTGCATTTTCAACAGTGGCAAAAGCCGTCATGATAAGCACTTGAGTATCAGGATTCAGGCGTTTTACCTCATCCAGGATCTCCAAACCGTCAGCTCCGGGCAATCGAATATCAGAAAGTACAACATCCCATGATTCAGTTTGAACAGCATGCATCCCTTTGGTGCCTGTATCAACAGCTTCCACATCATATCCGGCATGTTCCAATAACTTCTGAAGGGTTATCCGGTTGATATTTTCATCTTCTATGAGTAGAATTTTTAACATATTGCTTCACTTTCTCATGCCGGCAGCATTTTCAAAGGTAGGTTAATTATAAATTTTGCGCCCCCTAGTTCACTATCAGAATAGCTAATATTGCCCCCCATGGAGTTAATAATTTCCCTGGTCACATAGAGCCCCAGACCAGTCCCCTTACCAACTTCTTTGGTCGTGACAAAAGGTTCAAACATGGTGGCCTGAATCTCTTTTGATATTCCGGGACCTGAGTTCCCCACCGTTATCTCCACACCACTATTCTTTATCGCGGTTGCTATTTTGATCGTACCAACACTGCTAATCGCATCCAGAGCATTCATACAAATATTCAAAAGGGCCTCTTCAAAACCTGATTTATTATTGATCAGGATGGGAATATCTTCGCTCAAGTGAACTTGAGTGATCACCTTCTCTTTTGACAATCGATGGCTCAGTAGATTTAGTACATCCCGAACACTCAAATTGATATCAAACTCTTTGACAGTGCCGGCTTTTTTCCGTGCTCCTTCCAATAAACCGGTAACAGTGACTTCAATCCGGTCTAAACCCTCTCTCAGAAGTCGAATATGATCCTCATGGTGATCCGGATCGATTTTCAGTAAATGCAGACAATTTTTGAGACCCATGAGTGGATTATTGATCTCATGAGCAACGCCGGCCGCCATACGTCCCAAAGCTGCCAGTTTCTCAGTCTGAATCATATTTTTATTGGTCTCTTCCATACTTGAACGGGCGCTGATCAGTCTTTTCTGAAGTTTTAAAAAGCGATCGTTAAGTAAGCCGATCTCATCATCACTTTCGGGTAAGGCCAGTGGCTCTGCAGTCTGGAAATCAAACGTCTCGATGGCTTGAACAGTTTGTCTTAATTTGCTGGTAGCACTGCGGCTTATCTGAAGCACAATAAAAATGACCAGGATCAGGGCGCCGGCGAATAAGATCATAATAAGCAGAGCGGTTCGCCTTAATTCCCATCTTAGGGGCTGGGCATCCAAGCCAAGACGAAATGCACCATGCGATAAACTCACTAAGCCAAGTGGTGCTGATACTTCCATGACCCAGCCATAAACTGTATCATCATATATGTGGAAGACAGGTTCAATTGCCTCCAGTGCAGCCAAACTGTAAATATCAGAATAGATCTGTTTATCCTGAGTTACGTCTGAATGTGCTATTACTTCCCCGCGCTTATCGAGAATAATGGCATATTTTATCTGATCCCTGTATTCTCGTGTAAAATTATTAATGAATGATTGCAGAATATCATGACTATTCGAACCAGACAGATATAAAGCATCATTGATGGGTATTATTGCTGTTTGAATCATAGTGGTGGCAACAATTCGATGTTTGCCAATGGTAGCTTCCTTTTGCACTGCCATGATCACAAAAAAAAGGATTAGTAGAATAACAGCCAGGCTTAGCCCAATCCAGATCACCAAACGGTCATGGATGCTTGATCTAGTCTGCATTAGTTGGCATCCAGTTGAGTTAAGATACTGCGTGGAAAGCTGAAAAGAGAGTCATGTCCAGCTCTGAATCCATGGGCAACTTCTGAGTCCCACCCTTCTGTTGACAATGTGCCGTCATCAATTAATGATTTCAGATTCAGTAGTGCCTTTTGCACAGTTCGCAATTCTAATGAATCCACATGTGCTCCTGCCACCAGCGGTACACTGGGAATAGCAGGAGATCTGGCCAGGACCCGCAATCCGGAGTCATGATATTGATCAGCCACCACTGCTTTCACCATTCCGGCATCATAATCTCCACGTAAAACCTTCTCAGCAACCAGATCATGATAGCTCAAATTCTCATATTTAGACAAGTCAGTAAGTTTAACTCCGGCCTGCTGCAGCATCCAGATCGCCATCCATGAGCTGAATGATTGTTTGGAGGCAAAAGCAAAAGATTTCCCTTTCAGATCTTCCAGTGAGTGCAACGGCGAATTTGTGGGAACGATGATGTCATCATAATTTTCCATACTACCATCTGTATTAATAGGCATGGCGATACATTTGATATTGTGATCACCCCGGGTTTTGATGTAGGTGTAATTGCCCAGAGATGCAAAGTCAACTTCCCCTTCGGTTAATTGACGCACCGTTTCCAGATAATTTCTACTCAGCCTTAACTTGAAATGATAGGGTGTGTGCTCAGAAAGATAATCCATCAATGGTTGATAGCCTTCTATAATGGATCGTGGTGTATAGCGGGATATTACACCAAAATAGACTAGCTCCCTGCTCTGAAGGTCATTATGCTCAATAACTGGAAGTGGTGTTTCGATATCCATGGCCAACATATAGCCAATAAGACTGATACCAATGAAACCAACCACCAGTATGGTGGCTTTTAAGCGTACTCTCAAATTATCTGATTCCTATTTACCAACACACGCTGGTTCTACGTTTAATACCAATTACACCTCAAAACAGTCTATGCATTCTTCATCTTTTCCAGTTTTACTGCTCTTTAAATTCCAACCATAGCTCAAGCTATGCTTAAAATTTAAAGATTGTAAAACAGAAAAATCTTTTGAATTCATATAGACTCTTTTGAAGTACAATTGGTATAAGCCGTCCCTCGCACTTCGACGGAGCTCAGTGTGACGACTCCAGACTACGCCAAAAGGCTTCGACCTGGCAGGCGGGATGACGGCTCGATGAAAATTATATTTGTAGATCAAATTACGAATCCAGGCCAAGTGGGGTGTGTCTTGCTGAACTGAGCCTGTCCTGAGCACTTCGGCTTTGCTCAGTATAAACTCCGCCGAAGGGTCGAAGTATAGCATACCCTTTTTCATATAATTAATCTCTGATCCGAGATTGCTTCCCGTCTTCGTTTCACTACGCCGAGGCAAGCGGTTATACTTTCCTCGCAAAGACTGAAAATTATTGTTCTGAGAATCATACGATAAACTATGTACTACTCTATTATTATACTTTTACCAGCGATCATCTTTAAAGAAGTCTTCCTGGTCATAGACGGCTTTGAGCATATTGGTAGCCAATTTTCGGACATCTCCATTCACGGAGACCTCAACTTTGCGCACGTCCTTCTTTTTCAATTTTTCCAGAACGATCTTGAGATCCTCAATTTCGTATTTATCCAAGTCAAATTTAAATGTCCAGGCCATGTGGCTATCCTTTCTTTTCGTCCTCTCGCCAGTCTACGCTCTTTGAGCTACCTGCCTGCGCGGAGACCGACTTCGGCATAGGCAGGCGCCCGGCAGGCAAAGTTCGTAGACGCAGAGAGTATTAAGTATAACTACTATATTTATCATGAATGTTTTGAGAGTTCTTTTAAGTGTTTCACTGAATCAGGATCCAATTGGCTCATCTTTTCAAAGGTTGCCATGTCCTGCAAGATAAACAGTCCCTTAGCCTCTGCGTATTTCTCACCAGAATCGTCGATCAATGTTGCTCCCAGATTGACCTTATTCCCTTCTACCATTTTAATATCAGCACAGTATAGCACATCCAGGTTAAGCGAAACCGGTCTAAAAAATCGCGTTGTATATTGAGCAGTCATGGCCGGATACCCATTGACCCAGCAACAGGCACCCATAAGTTCATCAAAAACAGCTGAAATGGCTCCACCATGGGTATGACCGGGAGGTCCCTGAGCCAATTTTCCAAATCTCACTTGAGCATACATTGTCCCGGATACTTCATTGTGGTAATACTTTAAGGAAATCCGCCGGTCATTGTGTTCACCGGTGATAAATGAGATGAATTGTTTACCAAATTCAATAGGGATTGCTGCTGATAATTGTTTAAAGCTCATGATCGGTGTCGATTTCTCCTCATATTTTAGCTGATAAGGTAATGAGAAGTGCTTGAGAGTGAATGAGTTTTTGAGTTTTATGGGTTTTTGAGTTCGATGAGTTTGTGAGTTCTATGAGTTTATTGGTTTGTGAGTTCGAGATGCGTCATGCTGAGGCTCGACTGTCAAGGAGAGGGACTCGAAGTATGATCAAATAGAATTTTATGGGTTTGTGGGTTCTATGAGTTTTTGAGTTTTTGAGTTCGAGATGCGTCATGCTGAGGCTCGACTGGCAAGGAGAGGGACTCGAAGTATGAGCAAAT
>JAUVKO010000042.1 GCA_030596225.1 Fidelibacterota bacterium | reverse complement strand
CTAAAACAGGATTTTCCAGCCTTGAAACATGCAAAGACTTTTAATAAACCTCTGCGTCTTTTGCGCTCTTTGCGGTTAAGAATATTACCTCTTCTAAACTGCCTAATATGATTGCTCCTGTTTTTTCCAGGGTAGTTCTGGTTTGATGGCCACCAGGAATCAGAATACAGTCTACTCCAATAGCTTCTGCCACTTCAAAATCGTGTGCAGTATCTCCTACAAAAAGCACTTCCGCTTTATCATAGGGTAGTTCAGACATCCATTGAACACCATTTTCAACTTTACTGTGAGCGTAATGATTGTCAAGACCAATAACCTTCAGAAACATATCAGCTAATTCGAAATGATCAATCAGCTCCTCAAAAAAAGATTGTTTATAAGCAGATAGAATTGAATGGGTAACACCTTGATCTTTGAGTGATTTCAAGACTTGACGAGTATCATTGTGCAACTCTAATTCAAATTTTTGAGCTTCATATCCATCGATGAATTCAGTCCCAATTATTTCGAAAGATTCGGTTTCAAAATCAAATCCTAACCTGGCATAATAGTCGATCACAGGAAACCCGAAGATCCTGGTGTAATGATCATGATCGATGGTTGGCATATTCCGTTTAGAAAGCACTTTATTGATCACCGCGACACTCAGCCAGGAATCATTGAGCAGAGTCCCGTTCCAGTCCCAGATGATATGTTTGTAGGGGAAGCTAGTCATGTTTTATGGTGATAGTTTTCATTTATTGGGAGCTTTTGTTGGAAACTAACAGCAAGATCACCCCTGTGGGAGTATAGAGGTATAAGGTATATGAATATTGAGTGGTTAAAATTCATGGTTAGTGGCAAATTGTTCTTTTTCAATAACAAAAGAGGCCGAAATACGTTCTTGCTGGAAATCAGAATCGGGTTCCAAAATCAAATATTCGACTATTTCGTCGATGTAATTATTTTCTTGTGCCATACATCCCTACCTCTTTTATACCTTTATACTCTTATACCCAAAAATAGGAGATTGCCACGTCGTTACACTCCTCGCAAAGACGGGGTTAAGATTTTCTATTTTTAGCTCTACTCCGTCATCTGCGATTTGAATTCGATAATGACACCGGCCCGTGGATATTCTTCAGCAAGGGCTTTTCTTAATGCAGATTCAATTTCAGCTTTCTGATGACAGTCCGGTGTTACTGGCAATTCAAAGAGTACTGCTTCAACCGGGTTTTCACCAACAATTCTCAGATCCTGAATCCTGAATTCTTTGCCGAAATTCGCTAGACTTGTTTCTACAATTTGACGAACTTTTTGGACACATTCCCCAGTTATGGCCACCGGGTCAGTATGGGTCACAACCTGGGCATTGAGTTCATGGGCCAGCTTATGCTCAACGTTATCGGCAATATGATGAGCAACTGATGGTGAGGTGGTTTCATCAATTTCAACATGCAGCGAAATGAAGCTCTGATCTCCATAATTGTGGACCACTATATCATGCACCTGTCTAGCACCCGGGACAGATGTTGCCATATCACTGATCTCCTGAATAAATTCAGCTGTAGCTGGCTTCCCAAGCAGATCATCAATAGCCTCTTTGGCTATATCGTAAGCCGCATATAAGATCATGATCGCTACACCAACTCCCATTATACCATCCACATAGGGAACGCCATAATAAGCACCAATCAAGGCAACAATTACCAATAATGTTGTATAGACATCGCTTTTATGATGAACGGCATCTCCCCGCAGTGCATCCGAGTCAATGAGATCACCTAGCTGATAGGCAAAATGCGCCATCCAGGCTTTGCCAACTGCAGTTAGAGTGATGATTCCAATAAATAGCCAATCCAGCTTGGAAACATCAATATCAGTATCTGTAAAAAACAGACGCTCAATAGCTCCCTTTAGAAATTCAAAAGCAACCACAGCCATAAGAATGGCAATTGTGAGGGTTGCAATAGTCTCCGCCCGGCCATGACCGAAGGGATGTTCCTTGTCGGCCGGTTTCTGGGCAACCTTGAACCCAAATATCACCACAATAGAAGTACCCACATCTGAGAGGGTGTGGAAAGCATCTGCGATCAAGGCAATACTATTCACCATCCAGCCAAAGATCAACTTAATCACAAATAGAATAAAGTTGCCAAAAATGGAAACCCAGCCCTCCAGCATTCCCACATGACCGCGAAAAGCAGTGGTCCCGGGTTCAATCCCTTTGGGAGTGGTTTTCTGCACTAAAAAAGTGGTGAATCCCATAACTACAGCCTTGCTTTAACCCAATTCTCCAGGCCATCGGTAAGCACCAGTTCTTGTGCTGCAGCTCCAACCGCACTCAGCGCATAAGTTTTACCATTATAGATCAACGTGGCCTTCTCAAAATCCAGAGTGGCTTTTTCACCGGTGGCAACAGTGAGTTTGTCACGGCCGTTGGCTTCAAGCAGATCTTTGACCAGCTCCGGTGCTTCTAAAACCATAAATCCATTATTGATGGCATTCCTCTTGTAGGTTTCACTGAACGAACCGGCTAGAACCAGGGATATACCACGATATTTCAAGGCAGTAGCAGCCTGTTCCCGAGAACTCCCTGTTCCAAAATTGAATCCACCTACTAGAAAATCACCCTTTTCAACCATATTTACAAAAGCTGTATCATAATTTTCCATAACGACACCAGCCTGCTGTTCCGGTGTAAAATCATCGATATAGGTATATTTACCTGGGAAAATACCATCGGTATTCAAGTTATCCTGGTGACAGAAAAGGATATTTCCCGTAAGCTCCGATGGGAATCCATCAAGGATGGAAACTGCTTTTGATTCTCCTGCTGCTTTCGAATTTACCTTAATATCACCCTGGGGTTTAGCATCATTGTAATTAAACGGTGATACCACATATCCAGCGACTGCCGAGGCTGCCACCACTGCCGGTGATGCCAGATAAGCCTTAGCACTTTTGGCTCCCATACGTCCTTTAAAATTGCGATTTGTTGCTGAAATCCCGACCTCATTCTCCTCGAGAAGCCCCACACCCAAACCAATACACGGACCGCATCCAGGAGGTAATGTTCTGGCTCCTGCATCAATCAGAGTCTGCCAGTCCCCCCGTGCTTCACTCTCGGCCTGAACCTCACTTGATGCAGCCGCCATATAGAACTCAACCCCATCAGCAACTTTCTGCCCTTTGATAGTTTTAGCTGCTTCAGCCAGATCTTCCACCCGGCTATTCACACAGGAAAGCAGGTAAGCTTTATGAATTTTAAGTTGCTCTTGTTCCATACTTTTTGCAGCGGTCATGGTCTTGACATTGTCTGGTCCGGAGATATAAGGCTCAACCGTTGTCATATCCAAAGTCAACTCTTTAGCATAAAAGGCATCAGGGTCTGCATAGGGCGCTTTTTGTTTCAGTTCTGAAATTCTACTGAAGTTCATCCGGGGTGAAATACCACCGGTAGCATCATCGTCTGATGGAATACCTGACAGCCCTCGTTTTTCAACTGTAATAATTCGTGTTTCGAGCCATTGATAAGTCACATCATCAATGGGAAACACACCAGCTAAAGCACCCCATTCCGTGGTCATATTAGCAATGGTCAATCTTTGATCAATGGATAATGAAGCCAGACCATCACCTACAAATTCAATGGCATGATTCAACACTTCATCGTGATTAAAGAGACCAGCCAGGGTGATTATCACATCTTTTCCTGTGACACCGGGTCTCAACTTGCCCTTAAGTTCAACCTTTGCCACGGGCGGGATTTGCCACCAGGTTCTTCCTGTAGCCCAAATTGCTGCCGCATCGGTACGAACAATCGGTGTGCCTAGGACACCCAGACCTCCGTACATGTTTGAATGACTGTCCGAGGCAACCATCATGTTTCCCGGCCAGGCGTAACCTTCTTCACACATAATTTGATGTCCAATTCCACGACCGGCAGGATAGAAATCAACACCCATCTCTTTCGCAAAGGCTTCAATGCCAGCATACTTCTTCAGGTTTGCTTCACTCTTATCCTGAATATTATGGTCCAGAGCATAAACGGGTTGTCTTGGATTGAATATTTTTGTAGCACCAATGGCTTTGAACTTATTCATTACAGCACCGGTGTTATCGTGGGTCATGATGTGGGCTGGTGAAATAGATAAGAAATCGCCACTTTTGACAAGCTGGTCGTTTTCTAAATCTACGGCATATTTTTGGGCAATTTTTTCAATCAAATTTTGTGACATAACTATTCCCTTACTTTCTCGGAACCACTAATTACGCTAATTTCTCTAATTGTGTGTTTTGCTATCCCTTGTTAAAATAAATCTCTCATACTCAAGCGATTTTTGGCCAAAATTAATAAGCAATCCCAGTTTCAAGTTTGTGACTTTCAGGTAATTTATTATTTGAGCTCGTTCGACATCCCCCAGTTTTGTCATAGATTTCAACTCGATAACAATTTTGTCATCGACAACCAAATCGCAAACATAGTCTTTAATGTGCACCCCTTTATATATTATAGGATATGGAACCTGTGCAGAATATTTCAGCCCAAGTATTTTCAATTCTATTTTCATGGCGTTTTCATAAGCGGCCTCCAGAAAACCTGGACCAAGAACTTTATGTACTTCCATAGCACAGCCAACCACTTTGTATGCCAATTCTTTATAGATCAGGGAAGCCATGTTTTCATTTAATGCTTACTCATTCGTGGAATTAGTGAAATTCGTGGTTTTAAGCCTTAAACGGTTCAAATGAGACAAAATCAGCGTGGTGTACAATAATAGACTCGACAGTCCTTACACCAAGGTCACCTTCTTTTGAATGGGTGGCTATAATGTGTTGCACCTCTGCCGGCAGACCAAACTGAAAAGCGATCGAGGCTCCACTGAAGGGATGGCGGACGATCTTACCCATAGAGCTGGTACCCAGTTTTCCGTCTTTCATTTCATATTCCAGAAGTTTCCCGATATCAATCAGAATAGCGCCGGAAATTAGAATGTCCATATCGATCTTCATGCTATCGCCGAAATTCTCCTGCATGCGTTTGGCAATATCCACTGAAAGCTGAACACAGGTTCGCTTATGGTTCATGAATGATACATTCACATCTTTAATGAGTAACGAAAAGGGGATCACTTCAAGATCTTCCGGGCTCAACACACTATTTTCAATAGCCCATACCCAAGCTTCCAGAGTTTTCTCTCTTAACTCATCATCTTTAATCCAGCTGATCTCGGGCCAGATTTTTAAAACCTTATCTCTCATTTGTCGCTACGCTCCATTCGATTATTTAATAATTAATATTGATGCCACCGTAAAAAGTCCCTCTCGCCCGCCTGCGTATAACTTCGTGCGGGCAGGCAGAGGACGCAGAGTCGCAAAGTGTTGATATTTATGAATATAGCGCATCATATTGTATGTGGTTGTTAATAATGATGTTAGGTTGTTTTTCATTGTTTCTCAGTTACTTTTTGCAAATTCGTCAATATTGAAAATTTAAATTTCTGGCATCCTTTGCTAGAATCCTGTCATCCCTTCGGGATTTCTAATTTTCTATTTTAAAAATTGTATCAATAACCGTTCCATCAACCCACTTCACCACGCCAATGGGTTCATCTGTTAGATTTGGCTTCTGTGGGACACCACCAATCAATTCATCAATTTCCGCTTTTAATTCCTGAATGGTTCGAATTGGCAATCCACTATCTTTAGTAGCTTCAATAAGATCTTTGCGCAGTGGATTAATGGCAATACCGCGTTCGGTGACAATGACATCAATCAATTCACCCGGGCCTACAATAGTGGTAACCTCATCAACGATCACAGGAATCCGATCACGAAAAGCCGGGATGGGCAAAATAGTGCATTTACTGAATAGACAGTTTTGCCAACCACCAATCCCGTGAAGCATTTGACCATCGGAATGAGTCACTACATTGGCATTGAAATTCACATCCACCTCAGTTGCTCCAAGAACAACCACATCCACCATGGAAGCGAAATTACCTTTTCCATGCCAGTTGTAACTGGTGAAAGGTGATGTGTTCACGTGACCATCATTCTCACGCATTGAGCGAACACCTTCCAGATCGAAAGTTTGTCCATCCAAGATGTAATCCGTGAGTCCTTCTTCCAGCATTTCTACCAGATATTTGGTCGAGCCACCACGCACAAACCGGGCTTTGACACCGGCTTCCTTCATCATGTCTTTCAGATAAATAGCAAAGGCCAAGGATGTTCCACCGGCCCCCCCCTGAAAACTAAATCCGTCTTTCATGATTCCGGCTGCACGTACAAATTTGGCTGTTAATTCAGCAATATAGAGACGATCCGGGGATTTGGTCAGTTGGGTGGTTCCGGAAACGATCTTCTCCGGTTCACCAACTTTGTCAAGGACAACCACATAGTCCACATTCTGTCCCTGAATCTGCCAGGGAATACAGGGAAAGGGAACGAGGTTATCCGTCACAACAATAACTTTGTCTGCATACATGGAATCTGCCAGACCAAAACCAAGTAAACCACAAGCCGATGGACCGCGATCTCCGGTAGCATTCCCCAACGGATCAGCTGTCGGAGCTGCAATTACTGCAATATCAATATGGACATCCCCATCCTGCACAGCCTGCCAGCGACCACCATGAGAGCGTAGAACCGCCAGACCATCCATTTTTCCCTCTGAGGCATACTTTCCTAAAGGTCCATTTAAAGACCCCTCGATATGATGAATAACACCGCTATCTAAATGCTTGATCATAGGTTCATGGCAGGGAAAGGCTGCACTCGGGAACCACATCAAGCCTTTCACATCCAGATCAGAGGCAGCATTAAAGACATCATTCATAACCAGATCACCATTGCGAAAATGATGATGCGAAGAGATGGTCATTCCATCTTTCAAGCCGGCTTTCTCCAGGGCTTCTTTAATAGAGCCCACTACTTTGTTGCCATCCATGGGATAGTCAGAACAAGAGGAAATAGCCTGGGTTGCTTTGTTCCCTTGCGGTTTGTAGCCATGAACACCTTGAAATGGTGTCTGCTTTTTGCCATTCACTTCTGTCGGAACCTGACGACCAGCGGCATTTTTTACAAATTCATATTTCTTCTTCATCCCTAGCCCTTTTACCACGGAGATCACAGAGAGCACAGAGTTATATATTGTGCAAAACTCTCTTAATTCCGTCTTTTAGTAGTCTAACATTAAAATTTATAATCAAACCCAGATGTTTATTACTTAGCTTCAGATAGGTAAGAGTCTGTGCCAAGTGAATATCCGATATCTTCTCTACTGCTTTTAGTTCTATAATAATTTGATCATTTACAAGAAGGTCTAGCCGATATCCAACATCCAATCGTTGACCTTTGTAAGTGATATTTACGGGTACTTGCTGTTGGACTGATATCTCGTTGTTTGTACTTAATTCATAAAATAGAGCTGCTTCATATGCTGACTCCAAAAGTCCTGGACCAAGGTTCTTGTGTACCTCAATTGCAGATCCAATAATCAACTCTGACAATTTGTTGAGTTTTGATATCTGTTCTTTGCTCAAGTTTTAAGTCCAATCCTGCCTTTATCGTTCTTTGTGTTCTCAGCGTGCTCTGTGGTTAAACTTTTGTTTTCCAGTTTTCGCCTAATAACCCAATATCCATGGCCATGCGGATAGTTCGTTCTGCGCGTTTCACCACAGGAGGATCAATCATTTTTGAACCCACAGCGACAACACCCAAACCTTTTGCTTCAGCTTCATCAGCTGCCAGAATAATACGTTTAGCTTTGTTGATCTCAACTTCACCTGGAGCAAATTCCTCATGAATAGGTTTAATCTGTCTGGGGTGAATACAGCCCATTCCGTCAAAACCCAAAGCCTTGGTTTCCCGAACAGTTTGACGTAAAGCTGCTTCATTGCCTACATCACTAAAAACAGTGTCAATAGCTTGAATGCCAGCCGCTCTGGCTGCATTTACCAGCATGGATCGTGCAAAAAAGGATTCTCTCCCCTCCAGTGTTCTCTGGGTTCCAATATCTGCTGTGTAATCTTCTAATCCCATAGCAAGAGCGATATTGAATTTACTGGCCATAGCAATTTCACGAGCATTCAACACGCCCAGGGCGCTTTCCAGGATAGGCATAAAATAGACTGGACTGGTAATTCCTTCGCGATGGAGAATCTCCTGAACCTTCTTATCCATGGCGATCACCTGTTCAGCGGTCTCTGCTTTGGGTAACAGAACGACATGAACATTATGGGGAATAATTGCCTCCAGGTCCTGCATTCCCAATTCACCTTGATTAATACGCACCAGCCGCTCTGAGCCAAAAAAATCAAGCACTCTTAGAGAATTCCTAACAATGGTCCGGGCTGCATCCTTTTCAGCTGGAGGTACGGAATCTTCAAGGTCAAGAATAATACAATCCGGCTTGTGAATACCTGCATTCAAAAACAGCTTCGGTTGGTTACCCGGGAGATAAAGTCGACTTCGACGAAAACGAACCGAACTGGTCGAGTAGCGAGCATGATCCTTGAACTCAGGCAGCACATCTGCGGTGATCTCAGGATGTGCTCTTTTGACCACGGTTTCAATTTGGGCCATCATTACAAAGGGCAGTGCCCCAAAATCATTGATCTGTACCGATCCGGTCTTGACCCCAAGCTCGGCAAAAGTATTCTCCGCCAGCTTACGGATCGCATCTGAGAACAGGACCTGCACCTTGCTTTCGATCTCAATTTGGAGTGGTTTTGAACTGGGTGTATAGAACACTTGACAGTCAGATTTGATGGTTTTTCCCGGGGGGCCCGCCTGAAACATTTTTGTCATAATTTTGTCGCCTTGAACAGTTAGTTTCAATTCTTCATATTACTGTTATCACAATACGATCCGACAGGATAGAAATGTCGAATTGGAGGCAAATATACATTCAAGATTCAGCGCCTTCAACATTAACCGAAGGGGCTTTAATAAATAAATTGACTAAAACAATCTAATACCAATTGCACCTCAAATTTGCACTAAATTTCTGCATATTTTCCCGTTTTAGTGCACCTTTGAAATACAATTGGTATAATAGTTTATTTTTAAAGTTTTGGTGGTTTAGTAAAGAGCTGGAATCAGGAATTATTTAGTTCAGCTAAAGCCTTGATATGCGTGTGATCTGAGCCACAACAGGCTCCGATAAATTCGACGCCTAAGTCTTTGATACCTGCAGCCCAGACAGCGAAGTCTTCGGGAGAAATTTTAGTGCTCTTTTTCTTTTTATTCTCACGCCCAAGCTCTAGAGAGGGAGAAGCTAACAGGGGGATAGAAACAGCATCTCGCAATGCGGTAAGGGCGATTTGAGATGATTTAAAACTGGAACAATTCACCCCAAGGGCTGAAACTCCTCTTTTTTCGAGAAACTTGGCTGTGGTGATCAAATCGTCTCCATTAAAGATTTCCCCCTCACCATTTAAGGCAAACGAAACCCAAACCGGTTTTTCATAGCGCAAGGCTAACTCGGTCAAGCCTTTAGCTTCCCGAGCTGAATTCATGGTTTCCAGAAGGAGAATATCAGTTGAGTTATGGGCTAAATTATCAAGCTGGGCATCATGCCAGGGGCGTGAAATAATATTCCCGGGGAAATCCTGGGGGCGCCAGGAGTCGGCCAGTGGGGCAATTGCTGCGGCAACCTTAATATCTTTACCGGATTCTTTTACGGTTTTCCAAGCTAGGCGAATCGCAAGCAGAGTGAGGGCCCGCGCCCGGGTGTGAGCATCCACGCCTGACAAACCTGCCGCGTGTAATGCGTATGGAGTAGTTCTGAAGGTGTTGGTAATAATTACCTGAGCACCAGCTTCAATGTTCTCCTTGTGGATTTGAACAATATCTTCCGGATTTGATTGAAGAACTGTTGCTGACCAAAGAGGAGTGGACAATTTGTGCCCCATGTCTTCGAGACGTGTTCCCATGGCAGAATCTAGAATAATTGTATTCATAGAAGAACGCTTACTCCACTAGTGACTGGCTCAATTGGATAACATTGCCATCAGGATCTGTTAAGGAGGCTAGCTTGACTAAACCGGGGATTTCCTTCTTATCAAATATTTTGATGCCTTTACCTCTTAGCCATAATTCTGATTTATCCAGGTCTTCCACTTCCAGCACTATGGCACCAATCGGATTCGCGTTGGTCGCTTTCACACCATGAATAGCTATCTTTGCTCCCGGACTAATTTGAAATTCAGCCCAGTTAGAGTCCTGGTCTTCCATAACTAAATCAAACTCAAGATCCTCTTGATAAAAGTATTTCGCACGTTCGTAATCGACAACGGGAACCCATACCAGATCAAACTGTTTATACCAACTCATTCACTTCCTTTACACAATGGTTAAAAGTTCTTCGAGTTCACCGAAGCTGTCAACAATAAAATTCGCCTCTTTTAAAGATTTCTGACTACAGCTTGTGGTAATTCCAACAGTTTGACATCCCGCGTCAGTAGCCGATCTAATGCCCGTTGGTGAGTCTTCAATGACCAAAGCCCTTCCCGGATCGATCTCCAGCAACTCACATGTTTTTAGATACGGGTCTGGAGCCGGCTTGTTTCTCTTAACATCATCTGCTGTTACAATACAATCAAAATCAATCGAGATATTTGAGTTCTGAAATATCTCATTTATTAGTAGTCGCGAGGTTGCCGTAACCAGTGCGATATGGTTCACTTGTTTACGGATCTTAGTGAAAAACTTCTGGAAGCCAGGGGTATATTTAACAGAAGCGGAAAACTCATTCCAAAGAATCCTGCGACCGTTTTCCTGTAGTTCCTCGTCATCAACCTTCAGATCAAAAGTGTTTTTAAAGCGCTTATAGAAGATTGCCTCAGCAATCCCTCGATTAGCTTCAAAGAAAGGTTCTGGAATCTTCACTCCATATAAATCGCCTAGTTTTAAAGTTGCTTTATCGTAAACGTCTTCACTTTGCACAACAACGCCATCAAAGTCAAAAAGAATGGCTTGCAGGCGATCCAGATCTGGACGTGAACTTAAAATGATCTTATTGTTGTTAATGATCAGTGAAAAAATTGTGGCTTAACCACCATCCACAGTTGCCCAGCCGGGATTCTTGGGTGTGGGTGGTAAATTTACAATTTCACTGAAATAGTGATCGCCTATATGTTTGATAACATTCTTGATAGATAAGCAGGCCATGGGTTGATTAGTTTCACTTACAATGGGTACATGACGATAACCGCCCAAGACCATATAGTTTAAAGCAAAAGCCAGGGGGGCATCATGAGTGAGAGTGTCAGGATCCGTTGTCATATAATCGCTGACATCAATATCTTCATGGGATAGATTTTTACCTACGATCCGCCGGATAACGTCACGTTCAGTAAATATACCCACCAGCTTTTCATCTTTTATGATTAAAAGGCAACCAATTCGCTCTTCCCTCATGAGTTCTAAACATCTGGCAACACTGGTGTTTCCTTTAATTGTTACAGGCTTTCGTAAGTTTAGGGTAGTAATGGGGCGATCAAGATGAATAACTTCGCGGGACTTTTTTTTAAAAGCGGATCCACTCTCATTCATTTGATTTAGTTCATCATCAATATGTTCATCATAGTCAATCATATGTTCTCCAGTCTTCAACTTGGAATATATAAAAATATTTGCAGAAAATCAGCTTGTTCTGAAAAAATTCTTCTAAATAAAAAGTCGTTTCTTTGGGAATGCATCTTCCTAATCACAATCAGAATTGTGGTTTGTGGAGCTGTAATACCAATTGTATTTCAAAGGTGTACTAAATTTGAGGTGCAATTGGTATAAAATCTTACGTCTCCAATCTTGGTCAGCAATCTTTACCTAAGACTGCGCCGTGGTTATTCCAATTCAACATTGTTGAATTGGAATAAAAAAGGCCACCCGAACGGATGGCCTTTGAAATCCAATAAGGGTATATTCTATCTGAGGGTGATCCCAAACCCGGCCGTTAATACTTGGTTATTCGGTGTTTTGCTAACATGGACATTTAAGTAAGTCAATGGAACAGCGGTAATATGTAGTCCAGCACCCACT
>JAUVKO010000144.1 GCA_030596225.1 Fidelibacterota bacterium | reverse complement strand
TCTATGCATTCTTCATCTTTTCCAGTTTTACTGCTCTTAAAATTTCAACCATAGCTCAAGCTATGCTTAAAATTTAAAGATTGTAAAACAGAAAAATCTTTTGAATTCATATAGACTCTTTTGAAGTACAATTGGTATAATTCTATGATTAGAACTTAGATCATCCTAGGTGAAACAGGAGCTATTTCAATGATTTGTAGAATTCTTTAGGAATTCGATCAAGTTCTTCTTTCTTTATCCTATTCTTATATATATCCACGATATAAGGTGTCAGCATAACCAGCAATTCAGTTTTCTTTTTGGCCGTTTTGGTCGATTTAAAAAGTTCCCCGATTAAGGGTATGGAACCAAGGAGAGGAACCCTTTGTTCGGATACTACATCCGATTCCTGCATCAGTCCACCCAATATCACTGTCTGAGAATTCTTAACGATAACTTCAGTAAGAGCTCTTCTGGTAGAAATGATAGGGATCCCATCAGGAGTGAGTCCCTGTTGAAAATTAGCTTGAGGTTCTAAACGAATCGTTACCGTAGAATCATTATTCACATGAACACGCAGCGAGAGCTTAACCGTAGCATTTTTAAATTCATAAGAAACCATCCCAAACTCATTTAATTTTGGATAAGGGATTTGGTCTCCCACCTCGATCTCGGCTTGTTTATTGTCCAGAACCATAAGATGAGGGGTTGAGAGCAGATTAAGATCATTACTTTGAGAAAGCAGGCCGAGCACTACATCGATATCTGCTGCGATCATTCCTAAACCGAAGCCGGCTGCTATCTCTGGTAGGTTGGGAACGGTAAGAGGTTCAGTGAAAATGTTATCGAGGTAGCCAAAATTGGTTCCAAAGATGCTGCTTTCGCCATTGGGCCCATCCTGTGCAGTAAACCATTGAACCCCACGTTCATGATCATCAGATACGGACACCTCTACAATAGCAGCTTTGATATGGACCTGTTGGGTATGCGTATCCAACTCAGACATAAGTTTGAATAGTTCTGCCACTTTACCGGGTGTATCCTGAATGATTACCATATTTGTACGTACATCTCCGTAAACTTTCCCAATATCAGCTGTGACAAAAGCCGAGATAGTTTTAGCCATATCAGAAGCTTCCGAAAACTGGCAATTATAAGAAGCTACTTGAGTTGGGATGGCGATATCATCTTTATGGGTCACCAGGTACTTGCCTGAATTCCCCAATTGCTGAAAGCCCAGATCGTAAAGCTCCGTCATGATGGACATCGCTTCCAACGGGGCAACTTCCTTCAGATCCAAAGTGATTTTCTTAGTTCGGATTTCCGGGTCAGAAATAAATATCATGCCACTTTTCTGGCTCAGAATACGAAGCACGTTTTCCAGCTTAACCTCTTTTACAGTAATTGAAATCTTTTCTCCCCTGCTCTGTGAAAGCCCTAGAAGGGGAATAAGCACTATACTGAATAGCAGAATTCGTTGCACTGACTTAAGATAGGTAGCTCTTGGTCTCATGTTACTCTCTTTCGATAACAATGGAATAAACATCCTCATTGTTGGCCAGGACAATCATTGTATCCTGGATTGTCTGAATCGTATAGCCCTTGATCTTATCACCCTCACCATAGATATCATTATTCAAAATAGCAAATGGATTCGAACGATCCCAGATAATACCATTGATAATGATCTTAGGACGCCTTATGCGTTTTTTTTGTTTGACAGGTTTTTTTGTCGATTTTGATTTCGATGTAACCTTTGCTTTTGCTGATGATGGTGGAGCTACCTTAACACGTACAAAGGGATTACGTAATTTTTTAATGGATTCATGGGCGTTTAATGTATCAATAGCTTCTACGAATTGAAGTTCTTCGATCAATGGTGATGAAACTGTTTTGATGGTGATTTGGAGCGTTTCCAAGTCCAGCGCCAGAGTATTGCCTACCTGGTCTGGTACTGTTCCAGAAAATAATGCGTCGTATGCACCTGTAAACCACAATACTGTAGAGACCAGAAGTATTCCGGCAAGTATTACAATAGGTAGAGATTTGTTCTGCTTTTTCACTTTTTAGCTTCCTGAGGTACAAGGACAGATAAAGTAAGATCATAACGTCCATAATCTTTCCTGTCCAAAGGCTTAACAGACAGGTTATCGATTAGTATCCATTCAGTATGTTTCTCGAGCAAGTCAAGAAAGTTCAGAAAATCAGGGTAACGGCCAATAATGCTCAGGCGAATCAAATGTGATTGATAATTACCACCGATATTTTTGAACTTATTCATGGGTTCCAGGGTGAGGACTTTGAGTAATGAGTTTGTACAAAATCTGTCGATAACCGGGAAGATTGCATTCACGCGAGTACTCTGGAGTAGTCGCGATTTGAAAACTTTCTCCAATGAATCCAGCTCTGTCAACTGAATATTTAGGTTTTCAATAGCCATTTCAATATCCAGGCTTACCAGATCAATATAGGTTTCAGCCAGTTGATTCTGGCGCAGGACAGCTTCATCATAGCGTTGATTTTCGGGGAGAATGAGGACCTGCAGAGAAGATCCTGTAAAGGCAAAATAGATCACAATAGCTGTTACCAGCCATTTCATTTGAATAGCTTCCACCCAGAATTGAAATTGCTTTTTCATTCGTACAGACCCAGAGAGAAGACCAGTTTCAAGCGATCATCTTCTTTATATATACGGTTATTCTCAACTTTGATATCACTGTAATTGGTGGAAATGGGGAGACTGAAAAGCAGATTTCCCCGGAAATTATCCACTGATAGAATATCCCGGTCACTACCCTCGATATAGGTATGTCCTTCAATTGTCAAGGACGGACCAACACCCTTCTTTTTTGATTTATTCTGCGGCCTGGAAAATATTCTGGTAATTACCAGATCAGGGGGCAATGCTTTGGTGATATCAATTAGCATCTTTCGCCAGACGCTGGGTCGGGTTTTTGGTTGGAGGAATAGATCAGATTGCCTGCGGAGTCTATTCCTGACTCCAATCTTCCGCTCCAGAAAAAGCATGCGCGGCTCAACACTTGAGATTTTACCCTCAATATCCATGTTTAGCCCTTCGAAGACTTCAGCCATGTAGGTTTGGCTTTGATGGGTTCTGAATAGAACAGTCAGTGTTGCGCCAAAGATGATCAAATAGATCACCAAGGTAAAACGTTTCATGTGACGTTTGACCCGTTTATCTGCTGTGGTAGTAAGAAAATTGAGTTGGAGTTCTTGCATCTTATCTCAGTGCCAGAGCAATGGCTGTTGAAAACTGATAGGCAATAGAAGGATCGACTTTCAGGTTCGGGTAGTATTTAGGAATAGGCTCCCATATTTCAGCCGGAATATCCAGAATCTCTTCTGAAAGCGTGAAGAAAGATTTAATGAATGAATCATTAAGCAAACCACCGGTTGTATATAGTTTGCTTATCTTTTGTCCAGTACTGTAGAAATGACGGAAATTCAGCTTGCGAATTGTCAAAGAAAGCTCTTTCAGACGTTTTTCAACTGCCGTGGTCTCCATATAAAGAGAAGTAATGGTCTGATTGCTGCTGCTCATATCGAGAGTCCCACGTCGCAAGTGTTCTACCTCGATAAATGGAATATCAGCAGATCTTGCAATAATCCGGTTGAGTACATTTCCACCAAAAGGCAAGTAGAGAAATTCAGGATGGCTGGCAGGGTCCAGTATGGTGTAATGCGAATTACTTCCGCCTAGATGTAAAATACCTACTGCATCAGTTAGCTTGGGGTTGGAACGTTGAAACAGGTCAATTGTAGGAAGGGTGCTGGTCTCTAATGAGTTCAAGCTGCCTGAAAGTGACTTAAATACTTTTTGCAGCCACTCAATTCGATTCTCCTTAATGACAGCCAGTAGCACATCAACCTTCTTTTTCTGGGATTGTGGGAGTAGTGCATAGTCAAATTCATAATTATCAACCGGACTTGAGAGAAGTGGAGCAAGCTCCCAAAAAAGGGCTTGCTTTAATTCATGAGTAGGAATCTGGGGTAGCTGTAGGAAAAAGAGATTTTGGAAATCGGCACTAAGACCTACATTAATATCTGCTCGACGATAAGGAACTTCTGAAAGAAGGGCTTTCAGACCAGTTAAAATATGTGTTTCATTCACATCTCTAATATCTGTAACTATATCTTCTTCAAGGAAATCATATTTCAATAATTTGGCCTGCTTCTTATTTTTCTTTTTTGTATAGTAAGAAGCCAACTTTATTGAGTTGGTGCCAATATCAATACCGATTTTTATTTTTTTTGCTCTGGCCACGTTCCCTAACACTAGGTTTTATATTGTGAATATATCGGTCACTAATTCAAACCGACTATATCCTACGAATATAGAAATGCTAAAGGTACGTTTCTATCCAAAAAGCGGAGAAAGTGCATGAAAGATAGCGGATGAATAATCGTGATAAAAGGAGGTTAAAGCCAGGGTGGAGTAAGGGGGAGGTCAGCCGTTAAGTTTTTTCTCCCAGGTAGTGGTAGTCCAACGACCAACCTGCTTAGGCCAGTCATAAGTGTCTTCTTCACCAAAGCCAACAGTCCAGGTATAATACGCATCATGTTCAGTATCGATGAGAGTGATGTCAGACTCTAAAGAAATGAACTCACCCACAACCGGACCGGTTAAAGTAGCGTTCTCAAGGTTGATCTGACCGGCACAGAAGATAGCACCTTCAATATGGTTGCTGGAAGAAACAGTGAAGTTAGCCTCAGGATCAGTGATGATAAGGGCCGGAAGAGCGTCAGCGCCTTCGCCTGGAACAGGAGCGGTAATCGTGTTGTTGATAAAGGTGATATTACTGCCGGTGAATACTAAAGTGGAGTTGCTGAGATTGAGACCATCAAGGGTGATGTTGTTACCGTTGAAGATATAAATACCTTCACTGGAAAAATCAGCAGCACTCCAGGACATTTCATTACCGTTCTCAGTGTTAATTGCATTGGTTTCGAAGTAGACAGCATCAACATTGGGCATGAAATCAAATTTGCGACTGGCGTGTTTGTCAGCAGTATCACAACTATGGCCGTTAATATTGATACCGGACTTGGAAGCCAGGCCGCGTTTGAAATGAGTGTCAACTGCCAGGTCTAAAGTGATCTCAGCTTCCATGCCCAGAGTGTCAACACTGATGGTGAGAACTTCAGTGTCAGCATTCCAGTCAGTGATGACGCCATTTTCATCGCGATTGACCAGTGAATCTTCTCCGGTGTTGATCAGCCATAAGGCTTCATTGATGGAGGATTCAACCACATACTGAACTTTGATGTTATGAACGGTTTCCAGCGAGGCAGAACTGGATACAGTGGCGAGATCAAGCACGGCAACACCGGTGAAGGAGAAAAGCACGAAGACCATTATGACAGCAACTAACATGGCTGGCTTACCGGTTGGTCTCTGTTGCGTTTTATGTTTTTAGTTCTCATCACGCCTTATATATATTCAAAGGCTGTGCCAATGCTGAAAAACGCTATAAGACGTGAAGAAACAGACAGATAGGATAGTCACATATATATTCATCTGCAATATGATGTAACATATATCATGCAAATAAGTCAGCTTGTAACAATTATATGTCACATAAATAGTACAGGTGGCTTGCGAAATGTGCTTGCAATCATAGGGGAATGACAGAAAAAACTGCTACAGGTGACGGCAAAACTATATAAACATAGTAGATACAGCATGATAGCAGACTATCTCACTGTAATATCAATTCCTTGTTGTCTACAGGACCATGCATAGATGAGGCTTTGGATAAATGCCTCAAAGTGGGTGAGTGTAGTGTAAATGTTACGCATTATGACATTCAAGCATTACCTGGATAGCTCGGTTAATGGAATGATATACAGATAATTAGGATGTTATTCATAAGCTAACACCACAAAAGGCTCCTCCTTGGCTGATG
>JAUVKO010000078.1 GCA_030596225.1 Fidelibacterota bacterium | reverse complement strand
AAGTTTGCACAATATAAAATCGAATCTGAATTAATAATATACAATCAAGTTAAAGTTTAGGTAAGATAATTTTAAACTATTTTGATTAACTACTAATCTTTGAGTTATTTTTTACCTTTAGATTTCTTTTTTGCTACTTTCCTTTTAACAGGTTTCTTTTGAAAATTCAAAAAATAATAAATAATTACAATAAGAATTACTACTGCAATTAGATTATATGTGTTAAAAAAACTTAATTGAATTCTTGCAGGGCAAGGAACAACATTTTGTCCATCTTTACATTCCACATTTTTTGATAAAGGATCATAACGATATTTACCCTCGTATAGATTAGTTAAACAAGGGTTATGGGATTCATCTGGGAAGGTATTTTCTCCTTCACAAAGAGCAAGAGTATCATAAGAATTAGATGGTTCAGGAGGTGCAATAAACCAAGTCCAATCACCTGTCCAAGTATATGTTAAAAACTGAATTCCATCTTCACAAGTTTCACCAGGAGTATTTTCATTATAATCGCAAGAACCAATACCATAACTTCCAAAACTTACTGCCCAAGAAGGATTACATTCATTATCGTCAAAGTTCCATTTACAACTACATAAAATATCTGTGTCTGTGCAATCTATTTCTGGATTATTAAGCGAAACACTATAACCTGCTACTTGATTAAGTCCAATATCATTATTACAAGATGTTGAGTCAGAATAATCCCCACATCTTATTATTGAATCATCCCCCACCTCATTTGTGATTGTTATTTTTAAATCTTCACTTTGGTATGGGGTCCCACCTTTACTATCTATTAAAAAGTAAAAATCATCAAAATTATCTCCCTCATCAATCGTTTCGATATCTGACAAATAAACAATCCAAGTTGCTTTAGCAAGATTTGTTGTCGTTCCTTCTTCAACAATTCCTTTAATATTTTTAATTAAATCATCCTCTGCCAAAAGATCTTTTTCATAAATATTTCATTCCCTGAGATCAATATCCCAAAAACTTGGGAGAAAGATTCTTCTCCCAACACTGCGGTCGGGATCAAAATGACAATTCTATTTAACCTGATCCAGGTCTATGGTGATGGAATGCTCCTGATGAACCAGAACCGTTCCTGGAGAGGAACCCTTGGGTTTACTTAAATGTTTACGTTGACAGTATTGAACAACCACGATTCCTGAGTGTTTAGCTTTTGAATTAAGAGCTGCGAACTCAGCTGCTTTCACCAGATCAGATTGCTGGGGTATTTGGCTGCCTGTTCTTAAAATCACATGTGACCCGCGTATCTGTCGAACATGAAACCACCAATCATTTTTATTCGCGACTTTGAAAGTAAGTGTATCGTTATCTGAGGAACTGCGGCCAACCAGAATATCAAAACCGCCCGGAGAATGATACTTTTTGTAGGGTTTTCGCTCGGTTTGTTGCCGTCCGGATCGATCGAGGGCTTCACCGTGCTTTTTAAGGAATATTTGCAATGACTCAGCATCATCCTTCTCCAGCAGCAGTTCGAGCGATTGGATATTATTCCGGACTTCTGAGATGATCTCATCTAGTTGCTTAAGCTTGTTCTTGAATTTTCGAATCTTTTTAGCGGTGGATTCAATCACCTGCTGCAGGCTTGTCCCCGCTTCCAGATCTATGGTCATGGGGATTCCGGTAGGAGAGAGTTCTGACGATAGCTGCAAGGTGCCATCGTAGATCGTATCTCCAATCCCCAGGCCAATTTGAAGTGCCTGGAGACGAATCTCCAACTCCGGCCAGGTTTTAGCCGTTTCAAATTCCTGATTTAGTTTGGTCAACTTGTTTTTCCAGCGTTGGAGAACTGTTTTTGCTGTTTTTCTTACGGAAACACCGGTGGCTTGCTTTGGTTTCTGACTGTGTTTGAGGACCTCGATGACCAATTCATGAATATCAAGCTTATCCCGATCTTCTTCCGAGCCAAAGGTTAATTCCAGCTTATCAGGCTCTATGCAAATTCCCCTGTTTGCCGCCTGTAGTTCCAGATTTGTCATGCTTTTACCGGGGAGGAGATCAGGAAGCTCATCTTCAGGATCCATCCACTCATCACTAATATCTGGGAGTTTGCTTTGCTTGAGAAAGCTTTCTATAAATGAGTTTTGCCGGTTGAGATAAACATTCATCACCGCAGGAAAAAAGCCGATCAAGAAATAGTATTTATCAGTGAAGTTAAACCGGAGCAGCCGGTCATGAGCGTGTAATTGAACTCCCATAAGCTTCGATCCTGCCGGAATACTGCGCAACACATTAACCCGTTTCTTAGGCAATGTAGTCTGATTTGAAAAGGTCAGGATGGCTTGATTACCCTGTTTTTCCCAGCTCAACTTATAGGACTGATCCTCTTTGGTGAAATGCAGATCCAGCCGGGCTTTTCGGAAGGTGTAGATCGTGTCAATCTGAGCTCCGACCAGGTGCTTGTCCAGGTAGTTCATCCAGAGCCAGAGTGCCGGCCAGGAGCTGATAAATTTCCGAGCGTCCATGCTGCAACATAAGTTATTTCCAGTTGATTACTGAATATATTTGAATGTCGCTTGATTCAAAATCTGGAATAACTTATCAGCCAATCATTGAACCCCATTTTGGGAAAAATGCTACTATGCGAGTGAGATCATGAAAAAGAGTTATAAATTTGCAACAGCTGACACTTCCTCAATTCTAAACAACCTGAATACTGCGGTTTATCGGACCAGTCTTGACAGTGCAGGATCATTTGTCGATGTCAATCCAGCCTTTTTAGAGATGTTTGGTTATGCTGATGAAGCTGATATTGAAAGTTTGTCAGTCGTAGATCTATATGCTGATTCAGCGGATAGAGATACAATTCTGGAAGAACTCAACTCTAAGGGTTTTCTGCATAACAAGGAGATCCTTCTCGAAAAGAAGAATGGCAAGGTATTCACCGGGCGTATATCAGCTGTGCTTGTCACTGATGATGCAGGTAATGCTTTGTATAGCGATGGCGTGATCGACGACATTTCTGAAAATCTTAAATCACAACGGAAGATAGCTGAAAGTGAACTGCGTTACCGTTTGTTGGTAGAGAATTCTCCCACCGGCATTCTGCGAATTGATCTTCAGGGAAATATCCTGGACGTGAATCAACGTATGGTTGATATCTTGGGTTCCCCCTCGGCAGAAGCAACCAAATCCTTTAACATGTTTACATTTAAACTCCTACAGGATGCTGGTGTCTCCAGAAAATTTCATGAGGCGATACTGGAAAAGAAGACTGTTCATTTTAACAGCAAGTACATCACAAATTGGGGCAAAACCATTTATTTTCAATTGGTGATCATTCCTATTTACAATGCGGAAGGTCAAGTAACCGGAGCCCAGGCTAATATGGAAGATGTGACCACTATTCATATTGCCAATGTTGCCAGAAGGGAGCTTGAGCTAACTCAGTTGGAAGAGCGAAATATTTTTATGGCTGGTCCAATCATGATCTTCAAATGGGATATATCTGCTGAGAACCCTCTGCTTCACGCAAGTGAAAATGTCGAGGACATCTTAGGCTATCCTGTAAAATCTTTTCTCAGCGGGGAAGTTGTCTTCTCTGATATTATGCACCCGGAAGATGTTGAACGCGTAAGAGCGACCAGTAAAAAAGCAATTGATCAGAGGCTTGATGCCTTCGACACATCTGCCTATCGTTTACAGAGAAAAGATGGAACTTACCTATGGGTGAATGATCATAGTACAATCATTCGGGATGAAAAAGGCAAGATAAAGAATATTTCCGGGATCGTTTACGATATCACGCACATGATCGAAACTGAGAAAGCTCTCAAGCTCACTGAGCAAACCTATGAGGAACTGTTTAACGCAATATCTGAAGCCATCTTTATCCATGATCCAGATACATATGAGATTCTGGATGTGAATGAGACCATGCTAAAAATGTATGGTTATAAACGCAAAGAGGTCATTGGCACTGATGTCCAAAAATTCAGTTACAACCCTGGAGCAATATCGAAAATCAGTAAGTTCATTGAGTGTGCAAAATCGGAGGGAAAAAAGACCTTTGAATGGGAGGCTAAACACAAGAATGGCGAGAAGTTCTGGGTTGAAGTTGCCCTCCGCTTTACCACTATACATGGAAAAAATAAACTACTGGCCAATATCCGTGATATTTCAGATCGTAAGCAGATTCTTAGTGAGCTTAAGACAGCATTGAAGGAACAGGAACTGCTGCTTAGAGAAGTCCATCATCGTGTGAAGAATAACATGCAGGTGATAAATAGCTTACTTAATTTGCAAGCTGAATATACCCAGGATGAACATTTATTTGAGATCTTTGGGGAAACCCAGAATCGTATTCGAACCATGGCATTGATCCATGAAAAACTGTTCAGATCAAAAAGTATGTCTGCAGTTGATTTTGGTAATTATTTAAAATCTCTTATCATCGAGCTTATCAATTTCTATACAATTGACATCAACCGAATCCGTATTCATCAGCGTATTAGCTCAATGAAATTAGATATCTCCAAGGCTATCCCATGTGGACTTATTGTAAATGAATTGATAACCAATGCCTTAAAATATGCATTCCCGGATAATCGGGAAGGCGATATATGGCTAAGCGTAAAGGATATTGGTGATGACTCTGCAGAGATTGAGATCAGAGATAATGGTATCGGGTTGGACGCATCGATCGATTTTGAAACAACCCAGACCATGGGGCTAAGGATCGTGAGATTGCTCACGGAACAATTGGATGGTAAAATGGAGATCTTAGCGAAAGAAGGCTCCTGTTTTACGCTAAAGTTTAAGCTAAACGATGAGATCTAATTAATTGTATTTCCTTACAATGTCGTAAATTCATTGTAAAGTGAAAGATTATAGTGTGACTAAGGATGGTTTAACTTAATTTCACGTGGTTTGAAATTGAATTAATGGAATAGTTGATGGTGTATGAATATATCTGAAGAAAAAATTCGTAATCAAACAAAACGGCCAAACAATAAACGTCATGAGAAATCTCTGCTGAAAGAATTCAGTGGCGAGATCATGATTGGAACTCTGCTATTCATTATTGTGCTGTTTATTATTGAAGACTCTGGCATTAAAAATACAATAATTCAGCGCATTAGCTTTTTAAGCCGCTCCATAGAACAAAGGCTTATCCAAGTATTTGACGGTAGTATTGCTGTTATAAGTAAAATCGGGATTGGGGATATGCTTGGTGGAATTCTCGGAACTGCATCCGTAATAATAGTTTTCATGCGAATCCGAAAAAAAATCATTTTACGATATAATGAACTATCTTACTGCCCTGAATGTGGTGAAAAGCTGTATCTTATACATAGAAGTTCTCCCCAGAGGTTTGTCAGTAAAATATTCCGTCTAAAAATGCACCGCTTCAAATGTAAAAAATGTGCTTTTAATGGTGTACGTATTCGGCATTTCCACTCCAGGTAGATCGTGTGTTCTGCTGGACCGGCTAGATCTTAATCGCGCACTTCCAATCAGGTAGACTTTAAGCAAACAGAGGCTAAGGAGAGTGTATGCAAGTTCTATCATCCAAACAAAAGAAATATTTAAAATCACAGGCTCATCCTCTGAAACCAATGGTTCAGATCGGCAAATCCGGTGTTACTCCACAAAGCATTCAAAGTATCGAGACTGCCTTGGGACAACATGAGTTAGTAAAAGTTAAGTTCATTGCTTTCAAGGAAGATAAAGAAGCTTTCCTGGATGTGATCCTTGAGGGATGCAGTGCTCAATTCGTGAGTATGATCGGACATGTGCTTACCCTGTATCGTGAGCATGAGGAAAAAGAAAAGCAAAAATATCGTTTACCTGAATAAATATTCCCCATGATCCATTTCCATCAGATCACTAAGACCTATCCGGATAAGACCTTATTCAAGGGCTTAAGTCTGGTGATCAGAAAAGGAACCCGAACAGGACTGGTAGGTGCCAATGGTTCCGGCAAAACAACACTTTTGAGACTGATCATTGGTGAAGAAGAAACAGATCAGGGGGAGGTGCAGGTCGATCGTAAAATATCGATTGGTTATCTTCCACAGGAAATCACATCCACATCAAGCAAGACGATCCTGCATGAAGTCCTTGATGAGATTCCTGAGATTGGCGCTCTTGAGTTACAGATCGAAGATTATTCTAAACAGGTCGCAGAGCATCCCGATGATCACCGACTTCTAGATAAACTTGGCCGATTGCAAGCTGAATTCGAACGTTTAAATGGCTGGACAATTGAATCTCAAGCCAAGAAGGTTTTAGGCGGACTGGGATTTAGTCCCCGACAAATGAAAACGCCTCTAGAGCAATTCAGTGGTGGTTGGCGCATGCGTGTAGCATTGGCTAAACTATTATTCAAACAACCTGATATTCTTTTGCTTGATGAACCAACCAACCATTTGGATCTGACGTCTCTTATCTGGCTTGAGACCTTCCTGAAGGACTGGACGGGTGCATTGTTACTGATCAGCCATGATCGAACTTTTTTGGATAAAACAATTAATCAAATATTTGAAATTCATAATCAATCTGTGCTAACATTCTCCGGCAATTATAGTCATTTCATCAAAGAAAAAGAGTTACGGAATGAGCAGCAAGCCGCTGCTTACAAGAATCAACAGAAAATGATAGCTGAGACGGAACGCTTTATCGAACGTTTTCGCTATAAAGAAAGTAAGGCGAGTCAGGTACAGAGTCGCGTGAAATCACTAGCAAAGCTGGATCGAATTTCGCCGCCGGAAGGTCAGCAAAATCGCATTTCTGTACGTATTCCGCAGCCTGGAAGATCTGCCAGGATCGTGGCAGAATTGCATGAAGTGAAGAAATCATATGATTCTCTGGAAGTATTCGCAGATTTGGATCTTAGTCTGGAGCGAGGTCAAAGGATTGGCTTGGTTGGCCCAAATGGTGCGGGAAAGTCTACACTGCTCAAGATGCTTGCAGGAGTAGAGCCGTTGAGCGGAGGTGAATTGAAATGGGGGGATGGGGTGCAGAGTGCGTATTTTGCCCAACATCAGTTTGAAGCTTTACCGCTTGAGCAGACGATCTTTGATTTACTCTCAAATGAAATACCTAAATGGACAACCACTGAGGTGCGCACTTATCTGGGAAGCTTTTTATTTTCCGGAGACACCATCGATAAAAAAATCAAAGTTCTGAGTGGGGGAGAGATATCTCGATTGGCACTGGCAAAAATGTTGGCTACTCCTGCACATCTCATACTTCTGGATGAACCGACCAACCATTTGGATATGTTATCGAGAGATGTGGTTCAGGATGCAATCAGCAGTTTCACCGGTACAATGGTTTGCATTTCTCATGACCGGCATTTTCTGAATGCAGTGACCAACACGATCATTGAGGTGGACCAGGGCAAAATTCAGATATATTTAGGTAATTATGAATATTATTTATGGAGAAAAGCCCAGAACAGGGTAGAACCTGCCATTATCGGCAAAAAAAATAAAATAAGCACAGTGCCAAAAGCAGGTGTAGGCAATTATACTGATCGCAAGAAACAGGCTAACCGACTAAAAAAAATACCGCTTCTCATTGATAAATGTGAAACAGCAATATTGCTTCAGGAGCAAATCCTGAATGATCCCACAGTGGTCAGCGATTATGAAAAGATCAAAACAGCCATGGACCAAAAGGAGTATTTCGAGGAAAAATATTTAGAGCTTCTTGAGGAGCAGGAAATACTCAAAAAAATATTTGCATAAAAAAAGGCGAGAATAATTCTCGCCTTTTAAGGTTGATAGCTAAATCTTAGATAACTTTGTGTACCAGGATACCGATCATGATGATCATCGAAATGAAGATCATTGCTACAGCCCAGTTTCCTTTTTTGATCTCTTCCCATTCGTCGATATCAGATGAGAACCAATCGAATACTTTTAGTGCGATGGCAACACCAACCGAAAAACCAATAGCAGCCACAATTGACCAGCCTAGTCCTTCAGCATACCTCTCCCAGATCGATACTTCGAAGGGGTTAGCGGCAAATACTGAAGATGCCATAAACAGTGTTGATCCAATAAATAGCGTTGTTTTCTTGAACATTCTATTCTCCTTTTTCATATTTCCAGCAGTTTAAATCTTCTATTTCATCCTAAGACAAACTTCGGTGAAGCTTTCCGGAGTCATTCTATTGTTGTACAATTTCTCGCAACATTCACCGTTTGCGCGCAAGATCATTTCTTCGCGAGGACTGAACTCAACTTCTGCAACCACAACGATCTGATCCACAGTTGTCTTTGCATGTTGAGATACGGCACCCCCTATTAAAAAAGCCTGAAGCAAATCTTCGGAGAGGGTTGAGTTGTGAGTAAGCATCCTGATAAAAAAGATCCTTCCCCAATCTTTCTGCGTGGTCAATTCGAATGCAGATCGAGGCATGTTGATGCCCTGTTGCCGATAAAGATCCTGAGCATATGATACCAACTCGGGTTCCTCTCCAACGCTTGATCCTCCCGCTTGAATAAAGCTTATCAAGCTTAATAAAAGGAATAACCGAGCTATTATTAACATCCGCATACTTGCTGTACATCTCTCTGAATTAAATTCAAACTATGTTAAGTAAGAGTGTTTGGATATCAATAATTATTTCAA
>JAUVKO010000217.1 GCA_030596225.1 Fidelibacterota bacterium | reverse complement strand
GCGACCAGATGTAGTCTGGTTTGGAGAATCCTTACCCATAAGCCTTCTGAATAAGGCGTTTGAAGCGGTGAAAGAATGTGATATCCTGTTTACGGTTGGAACCTCAACTCAGGTTTACCCCGCTGCTCAATTGCCTTTTGAGGCCCAGAGTCATGGTGCCTATGTCATTGAAATTAACCCTGAACCAACCCCTTTTAGTAATAAAGCCGATATTAGTCTACGTGATTCGGCAGGTATAGCCTTACCTAAACTTTATGAGGAATTTTATGCAGCGCTTTCTTAGGCCTTTTAAACTTTTATCAGTCAACCTAGTAATTTTTATATTTAGTATACAATCATGTGCGTATTACAATACTTTTTACAACGCTGAACAGTACTATGGTGAAGCCCAGAAACTGACTCGTGGAAATCAATCTGAAACTGTGAGCAGAGAAGAGATCAACCTCTATTCCAAAGCTATAGAGAAATCCAAAAAGCTTTTACAGGGTTATCCTGATAGTAAGTATCGGGACGATGCTCAATATCTCATAGCCAAATCATACTATTTCAAAGGCGATTATTTACTGGCAAAGCGCTACTTCGATGATCTTGCTTTAAATTACGGCATTTCGCCCTACACAAAGGAAGTTCCTCTGTGGATCGGTCGCTGTTTATTAAAGGTCGGGGATCTGGAAATGGCTCGACATGAAGCATCTCGAATGATAAAAGAAAAAGTAGATCGTACCCTGCAAGCTGAGGCCTTATTGCTTATGGGAGAGATAGCGGTTCAACAGGATAGTCTTGCTCTGGCAGAACATTATCTGGAACAGGTCATTGATCGTTCTCCAAGTGGTTTTACCAAAGCTCAAGCCCAGTATCAGGTTGGTAGAATGAGGGAGAATCAGAATGATTACGAAGGCGCTCTCAAGGCTTATAAAGCAGTAGCCCGCTATAAGCCCTCCGAATCGCTGAAAGTTGAAGCAATTATAAGACAAACCAGTATGCTGAAAGCTTTGAATAGGGATACAGACGCCATAGAAATGATTCGGGAAATGTTGTTGAGTGATAAATTCGTGGATATTCGCGGACAATTGGAAGTCGAATTGGGAAAATTGCTTCTGGTAATGGATGAAATTGATCAGGCTGAATCCAAATTGATATCTATTGTTGAGGATTATTCCAGGCAGGAAGTTGCCGCAGAAGCTGATTTCATTTTGGGAGAGCTATATTTAACGAAAAAGTTGGATTACAAGGCAGCTAAATCCGCCTATCAGGACATTAAGTCTCAATCGATCAGATCTCCCCTTGTTTCCAAGGGCGGGCAGCGTATCAAACAGATCGAACGCTACGAAAAGATACAGTTGGATTACACCAATTTTAATAGACAGCTGGCTGGGTTTCCTCCCTTAGTTAAGAAGAAAGCCACAACGAAGGGGAGAGCTAGTCGTAGTGGCAGATCGCGCGGGCGCTCAACTGATGTTCAGCCTGGTAATCCGGCTGCAGAGCAAGCAAAGAGCAATAAATTTGACTCGGTAAAATCTCTGGTTACTGTTGCAGTATCAGCAGAAGACTCACTGCGTTTGTTTTCCAGCATTGACGAGAATCGGTATTCTCTGGCGGAATATATGCTTTTTGAATTTACCCGGGTGGATACGTCACTGGAAATTCTGCGAGATCTGGAGACAAGCAGTAGTGATTCAGCCATAAAGCATCAGTCTGCCTACATGCAGTATTATGCTTTAGAATCAGTAAGGGGTGATGAAGAGGCTGCTAAACAGGTGATGGAGCATATACAGATCGATTATCCAGATTATTATATGACGATCACCGACAAACCCGAGGATAAGAATAAGCAATCTGATCCGGATGAGGAGCGTTTTCGAAATATTCTGCCTCTTTTCGATAAAGGTCTGTACAAGGAGGCAAGTGCTCAATTTTTAGATATGAAAAATGATCCAAAGCTTTCCTTAGTGTTACGTAGCAAGGCTTGTTTTAATTATGCCTGGCTGAATGATCATTTTCTGTATAACAAAAGTGCTGCTATTGAGGCTTATAGTTATATGATTGATCATTTTCAAGATGAACCTCTGGCTGCAACTGCTCGAATCCGTTTAGATGCACTCAAGCAGGAGCCGGCTGCCCAAAAGCTTACAGAGGAATCTATCCACACTGTAGATGATTCTGCCAAACAGGATCAGAGCAGTATTACTGAACCGGTGATTCCCAAGGCCCCAAAACAAGGGGAGAAGAATAAATAGTTCATTAGCTTATCATTGTTACTAGCTATTATTGCCATTCGCCGAAAAGGTGTTGGTAGTACGGGACTCGGCCAATAGTTTCAACGCTTAAATATGTCACTGAAGAATGTCATAAAACGCGCACCTGTAACCATCATTGGAATCCCCAGTCTTATAGCTTTCACATTATACACATACGATGTGTTTATGATTTTTTTCACTATTGCCGGGATTCTTATTTTAGGTGAAGTCTATAGAATCTCGAGGCCAAATGGGACAAGTCCAAATGTCTGGCTGGGATTTCTGTTTTACTTGGCCATAGTAGGTGACCAACTCCTTGGTCAGGGGAATTATCTTGGTTTGATCTCAACGATTGTCATTCTGTCGCTTTTGACTTGGGAGATGTTTCGTAAGAAAACCCACGTGCTGGAAAATATTTCCGTAACTTTCTTTGCTGCTGTTTTTGTCGCTTTGGCTATGTCCTACTTCATTAAGTTGCAGCAATTGGGTTATTCAGGAAGCGGTGGGCATCTGGGGGGCTATGCAGTTCTGACAGTCTTTGTAGGTGTCTGGACCTGTGATACTCTGGCATATTTTGTTGGATCAGCTATCGGTAAACATAAAATATTTCCACGAGTTAGCCCTAATAAAAGCTGGGAAGGATCTATCGCTGGCATGATCGGATCACTTGTTGCTCTGGCTTTAATTGTTAAGGCGGGCTGGTTGCCTGGTTTGAACTATTTTGATGCAATGATACTGGGATTGATCACCGGTGTGGCCGGACAGTTGGGTGATTTCGCTGAATCTATGGTTAAGCGGGATGTTGGTGTAAAAGATTCTTCCAATTTGCTGCCAGGGCATGGAGGGGCCTGGGATCGTCTGGATTCCATCCTTTTTGCAGCTCCTCTGAGCTATCTCTACCTAAGTCTGGTAGTTGGTCTGTAATTGAAGAAATCTTTTATAATTCAATTTAGCATTTTACTGCTTTTAATCATCTACACCAATATCGGGGATCGAAGCACGGCCACAATTACTGATGATGTTCTGGGAGATGCAGGTGGCATCAGGGTGGAGTTGGCTGAGGATGAAACGATATTTGAGAGCAGTCCCACTGATCTTCCTGCTACAACCGGTGGGAATATGGTCATGGCAATCTCAGCTGAGCCGGAAAACCTGAATTATTATACTTCTACCTCTGCAGCTGCCTCACGTTTTCTGAATTATATCTACGAGCCCCTGCTTGATTATGATTATGAAACCTGGCAGTATGACCGGCCTGTTTTAGCTGAGAGCTTCAAAATTAGTGAAGACGGAAAGACCTTTACCTTTAAGTTGAGAGAAAATGCCTACTGGCATGATGGACAGCAAGTTACAGCAGATGATGTGTTGTTTTCAATCAAGGCTATTCTGAATCCCTTTGTTGATGCTGCACCCCAGCGAACCTCTTTCTCTAAGGTCATAGAAGCCCATACAGAGGGTTCCTATATATTTTCTGTCACGACCTCTGAGACCTACTTTAGAAATCAGGAGATTCTTGGTGGCTTTGCTATCATGCCCAAACACATCTGGGATCCTCGCGGCATGATGGATCGCTATATGCTTTCCGATCTGCTGAATCCAACCATTACTCGGGAAGAGGCGGCGATCAAAGAATTTGCAGAAGCCTTCAATACCCATTCACAGGGAAGACCTGTAGGAGAGGATGCT
>JAUVKO010000187.1 GCA_030596225.1 Fidelibacterota bacterium | reverse complement strand
CTGATAATCACAGATTTGACTATGCCTAAAATGACGGGAATAGAGTTAGCTAAAGAAGTCCGGAAATTATCAAAGGATATCTTCATCATTTTAACAAGCGGCAATCTTGATCCAAAGCTCCAGGCAGAATTCAATTCACTTGGGTTTAATGGATTCATCCGCAAACCCTGGACGGGTTCTGAGATGTTGAAAGTGATCAGCGATACTATTTCACAAATAAAACCATAAAGGGAATAAAAAGATTAAACAACATAAGACAATGAGTCGGGAGTAAATATGATCGCATTTTCAATTCTTATCGTTGATGATGAGCAGGATATTCGGATGGGTCTAAAAGCTTTATTGGAGCATAAGGGGTATGAAGTAGCGACAGCCAAAGATGGATTGGAAGCCTTAAGCCTCTTTAAGGAATATCAGTATGCTATGGTTTTTTCTGATATCATGATGCCGAATATGTCAGGAATCGATTTGACAAAACAGGTCAAAGCCATAAACCCGGACACTATCGTCATTTTATTCACAGGGTATTCTTCCATTGAGAGTGCAGTTGAGGCTATAAAAAGCGGTGCTGAAGAGTACCTCCTAAAACCAGTCAATAACGATGACGTGATTAATCTGGTTGCTCGAGTATATAAGAGCCTGGAGCTCAAAAGAGATAACGAAATGATGCGGCAGGAATTATTGCGCAGCCAATCGGTGCAGATCATTGGAAAATCAGATGGTATTAAGCAGGTCAGAAAAGGGATAGAACAAGCTGCCGAATCGGATATTCCGGTACTTATTACAGGAGAGACAGGTACTGGCAAGGATATAATAGCAAGATCAATACATGATCAAGGACCTCGGAAACGACACCCGTTTGTTGCAATAAACTGTGGCTCGGTTTCTTCAGAGTTCCTGGAGAGAGAGTTATTTGGATATGAACAGGGGGCATTCCCCGGGGCTGAGATACGTAAATATGGGCTGTTTGAAGTTGCCAATAAGGGCACTATCCTGCTGGATGAGATTGGTGAGATGTCTATTGAATTACAAGCAAAAATATTAAGAGCCATCGAATCAAAGCAGTTCCGGAGATTGGGTGCACAGGATGAAACCAGCTCTGATTTCCGGGTGATTTCTTCTACCAACAGGAATCTGCTTACCTTGATCGAAGATGAGAAATTTCGTGAAGATCTATTCCTGCACTTAAGTGCTTTTACCATCGATGTGCCTGCTCTAAGTAAGCGCACAGAAGATATACCGCTGCTAGTGGATTATTTTAGTAAACAGAAAGGTCGTCAAGATCCAAAGAGTGTGAGTGAATCCGGGTTTATTAAAGCCTTGCAGAATTATGACTGGCCGGGCAACGTACGCGAACTCAAGAACACTCTTGAAAGAGTCTTTCTCCTGGTAGGGCAGGACCCACCCACTGTCGAGTATTTACCGCTGGAGATCAACGATGTTTCTCACCAGTTTATTGGTGGCTATAGGGGTGATCAAGATCGACCAACCCTGGCGCAAATCGAACGTGATTGTATCGTGAAGACGATGCATGAGTTAGGCGGAAACAAGACACATGTAGCTAAAGCGCTTGGGATAAGCCTAAGATCCCTATATGACAAACTCGAGAAGGCAGGATTGAAATACCCGTAGTAATAATATTTGGGATTCGAAATAATTTTGATCCCATATTCATTAAGAATTGCTACAAAAAAGTGAAGATAATGAGACAGGAGTAAACATGATTACATTTTCAATTCTTATCGTAGATGATGAGCCGGAGATCCGGTCAGGTCTGAAAGCACTACTTAAAGATCAGGGCTACGATGTAGAGATAGCCAAAGATGGCCAGGAAGCATTAAGTCTCTTTAAAGAAAATTCATTTGCTTTAGTCCTGTCTGATATCATGATGCCCAATATGACAGGTATCGACTTGACAAGACAGGTTAAATCGGAAAACCCGGACACTATTGTCATTTTATTCACAGGATATTCTTCTGTTGAGAATGCAGTTGAGGCGATAAAGAGCGGTGCTGATGAATACCTCTTAAAACCAATTAATAATGATGAAGTCCTAAGTGTAGTTGCTCGATCTTATGAGCGCCAGGAGCTCAAGATCAATAATGAGATGTTACGTCAGGAGATATTGCGTCGTAAAACTGTGCAGATCATTGGAAAATCACAGGGTATCAAAAAGGTCAATAAAGAGATTCGGCAAGTTGCCCAATCCGACATTCCCGTGTTAATTATCGGTGAAACAGGTACTGGTAAGGAGCTTGTTGCTCGCTCCATTCATGATCAAGGTCCCCGGAGGAACCAACCTTTTGTGGCTATAAATTGTGCCGCCATCCCTTCAGATCTTTTGGAAAGTGAATTGTTTGGACATGAAAGAGGAGCTTTTTCCGGGGCTGTGGCCCGTAAATACGGACTGTTCGAAGTAGCTAATAAAGGGACTATTCTGTTAGATGAAATTGGTGAAATGTCTGCGAAATTACAACCAAAGATATTAAGAGCCATCGAATCAAAACAATTCAGAAGACTGGGGGCGCAGAAAGAGATCAGCTCTGATTTTCGAGTGATCTCCTCAACCAATCAGAATCTGCTTACTATGATAGATGAAGGAAAATTCCGGGAAGATTTATATTATAGACTGAGTCCCTTCATCATTGACGTGCCCGCCCTGCGGAGACGAAAATCAGATATTCCATTACTAGTAGATTATTTTAGTGTGAAAAAAGGTCGCCAGGATCCTGTGAATGAGAGTGAAAGTGAATTTATTAAAGTCTTGCAGAATTATAACTGGCCTGGAAATGTACGCGAACTTCAAAATACTCTGGAAAGAGTGTTCCTCTTGGCTGGAAAGCAAATACCATGTATCGATCATCTTTCGCCTGAGATGCAGGATATTAAATCTCAGCTTGATGGTGAGACAAAGACCGTCTCAGATAGGCTTAGTTTAGCGCAAATCGAACGCGATTATATTTTGAAGATCTATCGTGAATTAGGTGGGAATAAGACACATGTGGCCAAAGCGCTGGAAATAAGTTTACGGTCCCTTTATAACAAACTTGAGAAGTATGGAATCCAGAAATAATATTAATCCCAGAGCAAAAAAGTTAATGAATATTATCCTTGAACTCTTAGGGAGCAGGGATTAACCGTAAGCAAGTGAGTTATACCAATTGTACTTCAAAAGAGTCTATATGAATTCAAAAGATGAAGAATGCATAGATTGTTTTGAGGTGTAATACCATATTCACTTCCAAATGACCTTTTAAGCTGAGGAGTCATTACCCTTCGAGCCTCAGGGAGACAAGCAGAAGTGTCCCCGCCTGTGGGCGGGATGTTCCACTTGCTGATGAGCCTAGCCTGTCCTGAGCTTGCCTGCCGTGGCGTAGCCCAATGGGCGAAGACTGGTCGAAGGGAAGTATGACACGTTACGTGCCACTTGGAGATGTAATTGGTATAATTGGTATTAGTCACTTATCGCTGATTGATATCGACTGAAGGTCCTCGAAGAATTCTTAGAAAGTGAAACAAAAAGAATAGCATCAACCCCAAAGATAGGGGCTGATGCTTGTGTCACTTTGTCCGGGGAGACAATAATATTCTATTTGATTAAGGACATGCGATCATCAGTAAATGGCATATTGTTGTCAACATGATTAGCTGTTTAACATGAATATATTGTCTCATATCCTCAGATCTTATTTCAATAATATTTATGCTCATCTTACTATCTATATATCAAAGCTTATGCCATATATGAAAAAGCTTGTAACAAGAATATAAATAGTATGATAAGTATATTATATATTATGTTGATAATGATAATATTGCACTATATTCATGAAGGGAAATGCAGTCAATGCAGGGTGGTAAATATGGCAATGTTGCCGGATGCACTGTTTAGACTATGAAACGAGTTTATCGGCACTTGCGATTGGAAATGGTATATCAATTGACCCCTTGTTCAAATGGAGCACTGATATGGATTCAGTAGCCATTAGCTGACGTCTGAGGCTATTCCCTGTGAAATACTGTACCCTGGCTGCGCTTACATCCAGGATAATACACACAATCCTGGTGCCATCATTCATCTCAATGATATCTGTTAGTGCTTCAGGCTTGTGATCTTTCAGCATGGCAAGCAGGTTAATATCCATATTTGTTTCGAGAATCTTAATATCTGTACGGGAGATAATTTGAATTGTAGTATCTATATCATTTTCAAATACTAAAAAACTTCTGTCAGCATCGATTAAATAGCCACTTACTTGCTCACGATCCTGCTGAATGATATTAATGGCTAGTCCATCGTTAATATTAGATTCTTTTTGTAAAATTTCAACATCTTGCGCTGACAGCTTACCCACTCCACCAATCACTAACAATAGCCATGCCGCTATCAGCGTGACAGGCAATTGAGAGTTAATTAGTTGTTTCATCCTATCATCTCTTGTCTAGATAAATATGTTAGTATTACCGGAAACATTAGATATTGAGATTATTCTTAGCCCATTTATTGACTTTCCAACGATTTATCTGCTTGGGCCAGTCATAGTCAGCACGTTCTCCGAACCCTAATGTCCAGCCATAGTATTCATCGTATTCGCTGTCCATCAAATCCAGGCCTTCATCTAGTGAAATAGATTCAGCAACAACAGGACCGGTTAGTACTGCACTCTCAAGATTGATTTGACCGGCACA
>JAUVKO010000027.1 GCA_030596225.1 Fidelibacterota bacterium | reverse complement strand
CTGAAATGATCAGTCCCGAAGGGCGAGTCACCCTGGGCATGGTATAAGTGAGTAATAGTTAAGTGCCAGTGGATATTGATAAATTAAAGTCTGAAGTGATGTCTCTGGGGCAACTTCCTAAACATGTCGCCATTATTATGGATGGTAATGGGCGTTGGGCAAAAACAAGGTCGAAACCACGGATCTTTGGTCATAAAGCCGGTGTTAAATCTGTTCGACGTATCACTGAGTTGGCTGGTGAATTAGGCCTTGAGACTCTAACCCTTTATACGTTCTCCAGCGAAAACTGGAAACGGCCAAAACTTGAAGTATCAGCACTGATGAATCTGTTGCTGGATACTATTACGAAGGAAGTTGAAGATCTGCACCGAAATAATGTCCGATTAACCGTGATCGGTGATCTGGAATCAATGCCCAAAGGACCACGCAAGGGGATGTTGGACGGGATCAAGCGCACTTCCAAGAATACAGGTCTTAATTTGAATTTGGCCTTGAACTATGGAGGACGCCAGGAAATCCTCCATGCTGTTCAATCCATAGGGAAGGCCGTGGAGCAAGGTGAGCTTAAGGTTGCAGACATAAGCAATCAAACTATTTCGCAAAATCTTTATACTGCGAATATGCGGGACCCTGATCTTCTGATTCGGACTAGCGGGGAGTTCAGGTTAAGTAATTTTCTTTTATGGCAATTGGCTTACACTGAGATTTTTGTCACTCCGGTATTTTGGCCTGCCTTTGAAGAAAAAGATTTTTTAGAAGCCATTAAAGATTATCAAAAAAGGGAGAGAAGATTCGGACAAGTCAGTGAACAAATCCAGGCTTAGAACGTTTGTCTTGATATGAAAAAAATTACTCTATACCTCACAAGCCTGATTCTCATCACTTCGATGTTGGTGGGACAGCAACAAGCAGTCACGATCAAAATCGCTAGTATTGATGTCATTGGAACAAAAACGGCTACCCCTGAAGTGGTTATATCTTCTTCCGGTTTAATTGCTGGAATGGAAGCCAATCAGGAAGATTTTTCTGAAGCAGTCAAACAGTTGTGGAGTCTTGGTCTCTTTTCGGATGTTAAGATCTTGACCGAGCGTGACAGCCCTGATGGCGTATTTCTAATCATTTCTGTGGAAGAATATCCCCGCCTTAGTGAAGTTGTTCTTGAAGGGAACAAAAAGATCAAATCAGATGATATTGATGAAGCCTTGGGACTCCATCCCGGTCAGGCTTTGACACCATTTATTGTTTATGAAAGTCAACGTATCATTCAAAAATTATATTACGAAGATGGTTATCTTCTGGCAGAGATTGAACCCGGTACCTTCGAAGGTAAAAAAGAAAACACTCGCGGTGTAAAATTTCAGATCACTGAGAATAAAAAAGTTTCTATTGGTGGGATTCATTTTAGTGGTAATACTCAACTTTCTGATCGAAAGCTGAAAAAGAAAATGGAGAAGATCAAAGAAGAGCGTTGGTGGAAATTTTGGGCTGATACAGAGTTTTCCATAGACAATCTTCGCGATGATGAGCGAGCGATAGAAAACTATATGCATTCAATCGGTTATCGGGATGCAGAGGTTTTGGGCGATAGTATCTACTATTCGGAAGATATGAAGCAAATGTTCTTCCATGTTGATCTTTACGAGGGGGCAAAATATAAGTACGGTGATGTAAGTATCACTGGCAATAGCGTTTTTGAAACAGAGGATATCCTTGCTGCCTTAGGTATTACTAAAGGTGATCAATACAATTCAGAGAAGCTCATGGAAGCAATTGAGCTGGGTGTGCGCAGCCCCTATATGGACAAAGGTTACCTGTATTGCCAAATTAATCCAATTGAGATGCCCGTTGCAGCTGATACTGTTAATCTAACCCTGGAGATCACCGAGTTAAATCCAGTTCATATTCGTCATATCAGGATCATAGGCAATGATAAAACGAAAGAAAATGTCATTCGCAGGGAATTGAGAATCTTTCCCGGTGATATGTTCAGTCGTACAGCATTGATGCGTTCACAGCGTGAGGTGATGATCCTTAATTATTTTGGGAATGTAATTCCTGATGTGATCCCCTATGATGAGGATGAGATCGACCTTGTTTTTGAGGTGGAAGAGAAAAATACTGGAACGGCGACTGCCAGTGCAGGGTATAGCGAGCGCGATGGCTTCATTGGAACGGTTGGTCTTCAATTCCCGAATTTTAGAGGCAATGGTCAGCAACTTGCTTTTAATTTTCAACGAGCATATAGCTATGAGGCATTATCAATCAGCTTTGTCGAACCCTGGCTTTTCAATACTCCGAATTTGCTGGGAGTCAGTTTATTTGACCAGGATAGAAGCCAGGGGAATAGTACATCATATTTCACAACTTCCACCAGTTATTCAACCCCATATGATGTGCATACTATCGGTGGTTCAATCTCATTTGGTCGACGATTTCAATGGCCTGACAATTATTTTCGGGGTCGTTGGACATTCAGAGCAGCTTTAGATCGTTATGATTTGGATAAAATTTATTACCAAAGTATTTTTGATCGTGTGAACCCTGCACATCTGGAAAAAACCTCGGGTATTAGCTTAACTCAGACCATTACGCGGGATTCTCGAAATGCACCTGAATTTCCTACATCTGGATCAGTATTAATTCTGAATTCAGTCTATAGTGGAGATTTGTTAGGTGGTAATGAGAGTTTCTTCAAGCAAAAGGCCAGTCTTGAATGGTACACACCGTTGTGGAAAGACAAGTTCGCCATGCGCAATTATTTTGAAGGAGGAATCCTGGAACCATTACAAATGGACTCTACCCACATTATACCTTATGATGAGTATTTTTTCATGGGTGGAGCTGGGCTGATCTATGGTAGTGCATTGCGCGGCTATGCTGAACGATCTGTTGGAACCTTGGAGGGAGATGCTTACTTTGGTGGAATGGCAACTTTCAAGTACACACTGGAAATGCGTTATCAATTGTCTCCAAACCCCATGATGTATTTAATTGGGTTTGCTGAGGCCGGTAATGTTTGGGATAATTTTAAATCAAGTAACCTTTTTGATCTAAAACGATCAGCAGGGTTTGGCGGTCGAATTATTATGCCGCCGCTTGGGATGCTGGGTATCGATATTGGTTGGGGCTTTGATCAAGATCCTGCTCCAGATTGGAAATCACCGGAATATCATTTTATTTTCGGTCAACAATTTTAGGACACTTTGCTTAAGGAGATAATATGTTAAACAAAGTTACAATTCGTCTGATTTTACTTTTAATTCTATCTGTTGCCGCTTTTGGTCAGAAATTCGGATACATCAATTCTGAATATATTCTTTCTCAATTCGAAGAATTTCGTGAAGCTCAAAGCAAGCTGGAAGTAGAAGGTCGTAAGCTTGAAAAACAGTACTATGATATGGCTGCTTCCCTGGACAGTATGCAGCAGGAGTATGAACGTCAGAAATTTCTCATGACTGAGACTAATCGCGCTGCTAAAGAAAATAGTATGCGTCGTTTGGCTGAAGAGATTCAACAATTTCAAGTTCAGAAGTTAGGACCCCAGGGTGAGTTTTACCAGAAGCAGCAGGCTTTGGCTGATCCAGTACTTCAGAAGATCAATACAGCTATCAAGAGTGTGGGTGAAGACGGCGGTTACGATTTTATATTTGATACTGTGGCCGGCAATATTCTTTATGCACAGGATAAATTTGATCTCACCGAAAAAGTATTAAAGGAGCTCCAGCAATAAGGGGCTAGTCATTTCCTTGACTTTAAACCTAGGTGAACTGGCACAAACTCTCGGCGCCAGGCTAGAGGGAGATGAGAGTATTGAGGTCTCAAGACTCAATGAGATACAGATTGCTGCATCTAATGAGATTTCCTTCCTGTCGAATCCAAAATACTTAAAATATGTCAAGACCACTCAGGCTGTTGCTTTAATTGTTCCTGACGATATGGATATTGATTTCCCGAATTTATTAAGATCATCCAATCCTAAACAAGCTATGCTAAAGGCTCTGCAGCTTTTGAATTACCAGGACCGGGTGCATAAACCCGGGATCCATTCCACAGCGGTGATAGATTCTGAGACCAGTGTTCCAAAGTCAGCAGAGATCGGTCCGGGAGTGGTCATTGGAAAAGATGTTAAGCTTGGCGAGAATATCATTCTTGAAAGTAATGTGGTAATTGAGTCTGGCTCCCAGATTGGTGATCTCAGCCATTTATATCCAAATGTAGTCTTATATAAAGATAGTGTTTTAGGCAATAATTGTATTATCCATAGCGGTGCGGTTATCGGCAGTGATGGATTTGGATTTGCCGTTGAATCAGGCGAAATACAGAAGATTCCCCAAACCGGTAATGTTATCCTGGGGAACCAGGTTGAGATTGGCGCCAATTGCGCTATTGATCGTGGCTCGATTGGACCGACAAGCATTGGTGATGGAACCAAACTTGATAATTTGGTACACATTGCTCACAATGTTCGTGTTGGTAAAAATTGTTTTCTCACAGCCCAGATCGCTATTGCCGGCAGTACAGAACTGGGTGATAGAGTTCAGATGGGAGGACAAAGTGGAGTGATAGGTCACCTGAAGGTAGGCAATGATGTTTCTATTGCCACTCGAGGAGGTGTGACCAAGGATATCCCGGATGGTATGATGGTAAGTGGATTTCCGGCACGTTCTCACCGCGATGAACTAAAAATTGAAGCGATTATTAAAAAATTGCCAGAGTTATATAAAGCTGTTAAAACACTTGAAAAACAAGGAAATAAAACCTAAGTGGACGCTGTGTGGGGAATGAAGGATTTGAGGTAGATGCAGGATAGAAGAGAAAATCAGAGAAGTATAAAAAAAGCCGTTTCAATAGCAGGTATTGGGTTACATACCGGGGTTCAGACCCGGATGACCTTTAAACCCGCAGCCCAGAATACAGGTATTCGTTTTTTGCGTACAGATGTACCCAACGCCAAACCGATTCCTGCTGATATTGATCATGTCGTAGACATTTCCAGGGGAACGACACTAGAGCATAATGGATCCAGAATTCATACTGTTGAACATGTTTTAGCAGCTATCAGTGGTTTAGAAATTGATAATATTCTTATTGAATTGGACAATAAAGAGCCACCGGTGATGGATGGCAGCGCCATCCAATTTGTGGATATCTTACTTAAAGCCGGGTTCGATGAGCAGGATGCCACCCGAGAGTATCTGATTCTGGATAAGACGATCACCTATTCTGATCCTGAAAAGGGTGTTGATATCCATGCGCTTCCCTCAAATCAGTTCAGAGTTACTTTCCTGATAGATTATAAGTTACAATCCCTGGGTACACAGTACATGTCCTTTTACTCCCGAGAGCAGGATTTTGTGGAACAGATAGCTCCTGCGCGTACTTTTTGCTTTCTCCATGAAGTGGAAGAATTGAAAGCACAGGGCTTGATTAAAGGGGGTAGCGCTGATACTGCCCTGGTTATGATCGATCGGAAGATCGAGGAATCTGAGCTGGATCGTCTTCAAAAATTATTCAATATTGATAAGAAACTAGTTCAGAGTGAAAACGGGATATTAAACGGGAAAAAACTTCGGTCCAAGACCGAACCGGTACGTCATAAGATTCTGGATCTGATCGGTGATCTGGCTTTGTTGGGAATGCCTATACAGGGACATATCACTGCGGCTCGCAGCGGCCATGCCAGCAATGTTGCATTGGTTCGTTTGCTGAAGAAGGAATATGAAAAGCAGATCTTAGCCAAACGCTTTCAGAGACGACCGAGAGAACGTCAGATCGTCTTTGACACGGAAGCGATCATGCGAATTCTGCCTCATCGTTATCCCTTTTTGTTGATCGATCGGATTATTGACTTTACACCAGGTGAAAAGATCACTGCCATTAAGAATGTGACTATGAATGAACATTTTTTCCAAGGACACTTTCCCGGGAAACCGGTTATGCCGGGAGTCTTGTCCCTGGAGGCTATGGCACAGGCCGGCGGTGCCTTGTTGCTAAATGCTGATGAAGACCCTGAAAACAAACTGGTCTTCTTCTCAGCTATCAATAATGTAAAGTTTCGAAAGCTTATTGAACCAGGTGATCAGATCATCTTTGAGATAGAACTGATTAAATTCAGACTGCGCTCTGCCAAACTCCGGGGAATGGGATTTGTTGATGGTAAACTTGTTGTTGAAGCTGATCTAATGGCATCTATTGTGGACAAGTAAATCATGGCTTCTCGCATTCATCCAACTGCCATTATTAGTCCCGATAATGTAACTATCGGAAAAAATGTTATCATTGGTCCTTATGCCATTGTTGAAGAAAATGTCAATATTGGTGATAGCTGTATTATCAAGGCTCATGTACTCATTGGAGCACGGACAACTTTGGGCAAGAACTGCCGCTTATTTAATGGTGCTGTTGTCGGGGAGATTCCTCAGGACCTTAAATATGCTGATGAAGAGACACAGACAATTCTTGGTGATAACGTAATAGTACGTGAATATTGTACTATCCATCGTGGCACTACAGATAGATGGAAAACCACCATTGGCAACAATGTACTAGTAATGGCGTATTCACATATCGGACATGATTGTAAGATTGGTGACAATGTAATTATTGCAAACTCATGCAATATGGGCGGTCATGTGGAAATTGGTGATTTTGTTATCATCGGCGGAGCTGTTCCTATTCACCAGTTTGTCAAAATTGGTAAACACGCTTTTATTGCCGGTGGTTTTCGTATTACCAAGGATGTGCCACCATACATCAGAGCCTCTAACTCACCTCTGACATATAATGGATTAAACTCTGTCGGTCTCCATCGTCGCGGCTTCCCAAGTGAGTCTATCAATCATATTAAGCATGCCTACACCAGAATATATCGTAGCCATTTGAATGTCTCACATGCTGTTAAGGATATTCAAGAGAATATGGATATCACTTCGGAAATTCGTGATATTCTTGATTTTATCGAGGAAAGTTCACGAGGAATTATCCGAGGATAATAAGCTTGAGGTTTTTCCTCCAGTCATATAGAACCTCACAGATGTCCAAATTTACCCCCAAGTCCATTTTGATCCTGCTGATTGTCTTACCGACTATAAATATTTTAAATGCAAAAAGTGATTATCCAAATTGGCATGATACTTCAACATTTCAGACTGGTCTGAGATCAGCAGCTTTGATCAGCAATTTACCTAATGCTGGTGGAGAAGATCATTACCTGGGCTTGAGTACATCCATTAATCTCATTCCTAATGGCTCAGATGGAGCATATTATACCCCTGCTGCCCGGTTTAGCATTTATCCCAACCCTGGCTATAACCTTTGGGCTCAATTCGCACATTGGCCGGCTGATAACCCCTCTTTTTCAGTTGGGACAGGTATTCAGGTTGAATTTCCGGGTGAGAATCAAGAAACTATGCAGGGGATTGGTATAAGCTGGAATACCATCTATGGGGATGCTTACAATCAGCGGGATATTAGTGTGCACGCGCTATATGGATTCTCCCGTGGGTCTCTTGATTTTGGGCTGATTGCCATGCTGGATATGCACCACATTCTGATTGAGAATAGCCGGGGGATACCGGATTATGATGAAACCTTACTGCAAGCTGTGCCGTATATTAGCTGGATGTTATTAGATCAAGCAAAATTGTCCTTTTCTCTGCCCCTTGATGTTGAAGGTCCTGCGCTTTCCATTGCATATGAATATCTGATAGATAGACGAAAATAGATGAATACAAGGACCAAACAAATTTCCATATTAGGCTCGACTGGAAGTATCGGTGTGAACGCTTTAAATGTTGTTCGCAGTTTTCCTGATCAGTTTCGATTGAAATATTTATCTGCTCATTCGCAGGCTGATCTGCTGATCGAGCAAGCTCGCGAATTTTCACCTGCAGCAGTTGTCATCAGTGATGAGCATCAATATGAAACAGTCAAAGATGCCCTTCCTGGGACAGAAGTTCTAAAGGGGAGAGCAGGTCTTTTAGATTTAGCATCCCGAGATGATATAGATATCATGTTGAATGGTCTTGTTGGCAGTGCTGGAATGGAACCTACAATCAGGTGCATTCAGGCGGGTGTTGATGTAGCCCTTTCCAATAAGGAAAGTTTAGTTATGGCCGGAGAGCTTATCAACAATATGCTCACCGAGAAAGGCGTTAATCTTTTTCCTGTCGATAGTGAACATAGCGCAATCTGGCAATGTTTGGTGGGTGAAGCTCCTGAAGATATCAAACGCCTTGTGATCACCGGCTCAGGAGGACCTTTCAGGGCAACACCTGTAGCAGCCTTCAAGGATATCACAGTGGCTCAAGCTTTGAAACATCCCAATTGGGCCATGGGCCGCAAGATTACCATCGATTCAGCAACCATGATGAACAAGGGTTTGGAAGTTATCGAAGCCTATTGGCTCTTTCATCTTCCTGTTGATAAGATAGACATAGTGATCCATCCCCAGAGTATCATTCACTCCATGGTCGAGTTTGTAGATGGATCAGTAAAAGCTCAAATGGGTTTGCCGGATATGAAGATCCCTATTCAATACGCATTGACCTATCCGCGACATTTTCCCCAGACCTGGGAACAATTGGATCTGACAAAAATCGGAGCCCTTACTTTTGAAGAGCCGGACTTCAATAAATTCAAATGTCTTCAATTGGCTTTCGATGCACTTGAGGGTGGTGGAAGCCTGCCGGTGGTTTTGAATGTTGCCAACGAGGAGGCTGTTTACAGATTCCTTAAAGGTAATATCCCGTTTACAGCTATTCCAGAATTAATAACAAAAGCAATGAATACCCACGATTTCCTTGAACACCCGGATCTAGATGATATCTTAGCCCTGGAAAAGTGGACGCAAGCTTTTATACAAAGGAGCTAAAAGAAGCTAAATGAGTTTCTTCTCACTAGGTACACTATATACGATCGCCGCCGCAATATTCACATTGGGCATCCTTATTCTAATTCACGAATTGGGTCATTTTTTAATTGCTCGCATGGTGGGAATCCGAGTAGAACGATTTTCCATTGGTATGCCACCTCGTTTTATAAGCATTCAAAACAAAGTAGATGGTCTATGGGTTAAAATTTTTATTCCCTGGTTCTTACAGGGGCTTTTTAATGCCGAAACCGTCGAATTTCGCATTCCCCGAAAGCATCCTCAAGCCGGGGATACTGAATATGCACTCAGTTGGACCCCTTTTGGTGGATATGTTAAAATGTCTGGAATGATCGATGAATCAATGGACGGTGAGGTCCAGGGTAAACCCTGGGAATTTAGCAGTAAGAAACGTTGGCAGCAGCTATTGACCATTTCGGGCGGTGTGATCATGAATGCGATTTTGGCATTTGTCATCTTCACTGGTATTGTTTTTAGCACAGGTATGGATGAGCCAGTAGAGGGAACTTATGTCGGCTCCATGGTCAGTACCGAAGAACGACAGGTATTCCCTGCAGAAGAAGCCGGAATCCGTGAAGGAGACCAGATCGTTTCCATTAATGGTCAGGCGGTTACTGAATGGGAAGATTTGACAGCAATCGTTCGGAATCTTCCCGGCAAGACCATCGCAGTTGAGTGGTTAAGCAGTGGCACTCGTTACGCTGACTCTCTTTTAGTGGTCAAAGAAACAGTTCCTACAGCTGAAGGCAACATTGACATTGGCATGATCGGCATTGGTCGGGTTTTAGAACATAGGGATCTGGGATTCTCAGAATCAGTTAAGTATGGTGCTCGCAGCACTTATATGTTTGGAACGCTTATGGCTCGCGGATTCTGGTCCATGATCACCGGTGAAATCTCCATGGATCAAGTTGGTGGTCCTGTGATGATTGCTCAAATGGCTGGTGAAATGGCACGTCGTGGTTGGTTGGATGTCTTCTATTTTATGGCGATCATTAGTGTCAACTTGGCTTTTATTAATATTTTGCCAATACCTGGTCTGGATGGTGGACACTTCCTCATCATTAGTATCGAAGGAATCATTCGCAGACCTTTACCCATAAAAGTAAAACTGATCATTCAGCAGGTGGGAATGATGTTTCTTTTGGGATTGATTTTATTTATTACCATTCAGGATATCGCTCGTCTCTAGATAATTGCCGTGGCATTCGTTAGTTGTATGACCTACACAATAATAGTTAAACACTGATATGGCAGCACCCAGACATAAAAAGGTAAGACCAATTACATATCTTAGATATTCAGTTGAGTTTCTGTTACTCACTGTTTTTAATGTAATTCTCTTTATCCTGCCCTGGTCGCTCTCCTGGCGTCTGGGACGCGGTTTGGGTTGGTTGGGATATAAATACTTCACTAAACGGAAATCAACAGTAGAACGGAATATTAAGAGGGCGTTCCCGGAATTAGTTTCCTCAGAATTAGAAGCACTGATCAAAGCCTGCTATCAGCATTGGGGAGAAGGCTTTATTTCCACACTGAAATTGTGGATGATCAGTAAAAAGAAAGTTCGCTCTCTCGTTGAGGCACCTGGTTATGATGACTATGTTCTCTCTGCCCAGGCAGCCAATGAGCCAATATTGTATTTTACAGGTCATTTTGGTTCCTGGGAAATGGCCGGACGCTATGCCGGTGGAATTGGCTCCGGTGCAGCCTCAATCTATCGCATACAAAAAAATCCACTGGTGGACTGGTTCTTAACATGGATCAGAGAATACCACCACCTCAAATTGATCAACTCATGGTCAGGAATGCCCGCTTTTGAGGATGCCATCAAACGTTATACAGGTTTAGCTGTCGTCGGTGATCAATTCAAGGCGAATAAGGGTCTCAAAGTTGACTTTTTTGGGATTTCATCATCCACACCCAAAGGAGCAGCAATCCTCACTTATCGCGTAAAACCTAAATTGGTTTTCCTGGCCTGCACACAACATCGTGGAAAATACAGGATTAAGATAGAGGAAATTCCCTATGATCTTCCGGAAATCTTGAATGATGACTGGATGCAGTCAATTACCCAGGAGCTTACAAGTAAGCTAGAGCTGGAAATACGGAAATTTCCGGAGCAGTATTTTTGGTTTCATCGCCGCTGGAGAGATTTGGATCGTAAGGAAGCTAAGGCTGTAAAGCAAACATGATCCTGTTGAAGCAAAAGAGTAGTTCCGGCAATCTGTCAAAGGCTTATGAAAGGCAGATCCAACAAGTCCTCATGGATGGTGAAGTAATTGTTTATCCAACTGATACACTTTATGGATTTGGTGTTGACGCCTACTCAGAAAAAGCTGTTGAAAGACTTTACCACTTAAAAGCACGGAAAGATTTACCGGTTTCGGTTCTGTTGGAGTCTGCTGATCAGCTTCTCTCTCAGGCTGTTGATCTAAGTGATCAGGCACAAGACTTGATTCGTACTTTTTTACCGGGAGCTCTTACGGTGATCTGCAGGAGTCAACAACCCTATGCAAAACAACTTATCTCCACACAGGGAACCATCGGATTCAGAGTCCCGGGAGATTTGATTTCTTGCCAGCTTCCCCGATTACTGGGCAGACCCATTACTACAACAAGTGTAAATCCGGCCGGTTTACCGGCAGCAACCATGCTTACTGAAGTGCAGCAATATTTTGGGGAACAGCTCCCTCTCATGATAGATGTGGGGCCATTGGAATATTCAAAAGGGAGCACTGTGGTTGATGTCACAACCCATCCATTTAAGATTTTACGCGAAGGCGAAATATCTCGCCAAGTATTGCAGGATTTTCTAAACTAAGCGCATCATGTATTTACGAATATTAAAATTGATCAAACCATACTGGGTTCATATTTCAACCGGGATAGGTTTTTCTATCATTAATGTCTTTTTCCATTCTCTCACCCTATGGTTATCCGCTTCCTTCATCACAACAATCTTTTCAAGTCCTGAAGAACCAATTGTCAGCTCAACCGATCAACTCACCCAGGGGATGGGTTTGAATGAAAGACTCAAACAATTTACAGAGGAACATTTCTTCTCTGGGACTCCAATAGAAGCTCTGGGAACTCTGGCATTGGTTATCCTCTTCAGCTATTTTATCAAATCCATCGCATACTATGGAAACAAATTATTTACGGGCTATGTTCAGGCCAAAGTTGTTCAGAATCTTCGAACACAACTGTATCAGCATTTTTTGGCTCAGCCTCTGAGTTTTTTTCAGACGAGACGCAGTGGTGATCTGATCTCTCTTGCAATGAATGATGTTCTTAAGGTGAATCAAGCCCTGGCAACGACCTTTCATCCTTTGGTGATAGAACCGCTTTATATCATTGCTTACTTGTCGATATTATTCATCATCAATTGGGAATTAACACTCATCTCTATTCTCATAATTCCGGTTACCACTCTTTTTATCGTGGTGATTAGTAAAAGTATCAGACGGAAAGTTGTTCGTGTACAGACCCAGCTAGGTGAGATCACATCCCGCTATTCTGAGCTGATCTCCGGTATTAGGATTATTAAGGCTTTTGTAAATGAAGGGAATGAGAAAAAACGGTTCGGTCGAGAAGCCCAGAAGCTGTTTCGTCTTATGTTTCGGCAGATCATGTTGCAGAGTCTTTCGCTACCAGTTACTGAGATGCTAGGTGTGACCATGGCAGTTACACTTTTATGGCTAGGTGGTGTTCAGGTACTTGAGCATGGTACCATTAGCAGTTCAGACTTTTTACGATTTATCATCATCCTTTTTGCTCTTTACCAGCCTATTCGGAATTTGGCAAAGGTTAATATCCATATCCAAACCGGAGTAGCTGCCGGTGGCCGGGTTTTTAAAATATTGGATATTGAGCCGGCAATTAGAGACGAGAGGGGTAGTTATGAGCTCGCAGGTTTCGAAAAAGAGATTCGTTTTGAGGACGTTACTTTCGCCTATGATAGTTCGGAGTTGCAGACTATCAGGAATTTAAATACGACCATACACAAAGGTGAAGTCGTTGCCTTGGTCGGACCGAGTGGTGCCGGAAAAACAACAGTGGTAGACTTGATTCCCAGATTTCATGATATAAATGCCGGTAGTATTAGCATTGATGGTCATGATATCAGAAATTTGACACGATCTAGTATTCGTAGTCAGATTGGCATCGTTTCGCAAGAGACAATTCTGTTCAATGATACTGTATTTAACAATATTGCTTATGGAATGGAAAGTAGTCAATCCCAGGTGGAAAAGGCTGCTAGACGAGCAAATGCCCATGAGTTCATTATAGAATTGGAAGAACAATATGAAACCATGCTCGGTGAACATGGTGCTCGTTTGTCAGGTGGACAGAAACAACGGATCGCCATAGCTCGTGCCCTGCTTAAAGATCCTTCGATCCTAATTCTGGATGAAGCCACATCTGCCCTGGATACTGAATCTGAGAAAGCGGTTCAGTCAGCTATTGATGCATTGATGAAGGGGCGAACTGTTATTGTTATCGCACATCGTCTTTCCACTATTTTGAATGCAGATAAGATTCTGGTCATGGACAAAGGTGAGATTGTAGAAGAAGGGAACCATAAAAGCTTAAGCCAGGCCGGTGGGCTCTATGAGAAACTTTACCGCTTACAATTCGCTACTGATAGCAGTAAGCACGCGTGACCGTTTAATACCAATTACACCTCCAAGTGGCACGTAACGTGTCATACTTCCCTTCGACCAGTCTTCGCCCATTGGGCTACGCCACGGCAGGCAAGCTCAGGACAGGCTAGGCTCATCAGCAAGTGGAACATCCCGCCACAGGCGGG